>JAFZIW010000037.1 GCA_017554125.1 Clostridia bacterium
CGGTATCACGATAGCGATACAGTCGTCGTCGGCGATGACCGTCATGCTCGTAGGTCTCGTAAACTCCGGAATACTCAATTTTGCGGACACTTTCAGTATGATAATGGGCTCGCATGTCGGAACGACGTTTACCGCGTGGCTGCTTACGCTCAGCGGTGTTTCCGGTGACAATTTCTTTTTAACGCTGCTTCAACCGTCCACCTTTGCACCGATACTCGCGTTCGCCGGTATAATACTGCGAATGGTATCAAAGAAAGAAAAACGCCGGAATCTCGGTATGATACTCATCGGATTTGCCGTTTTAATGGCGGGTATGCAGATGATGAGCAACTCCATGAGCGAATTCAAAAACGACCCGTCGTTTATAAGCATTCTTACCGCCTTCAAGAGCCCGATAATCGCGTTGCTCGCGGCTATCGTGTTCACCGGAATAATCCAGTCCTCCGCCGCCACTGTCGCTATTGTCCAGGCTTTGGCGCTTTCGGCTTACGCCACCGCCAACCCGATAACCTATCAAATGGCAATACCGCTTATTATCGGTGCGAATATAGGAACCTGTATGACCTCGCTGATTTCAAGTATCGGCACCAGCAAAAACGCCAAACGCGTTGTCGCGATGCACGTTTACACCAACGCTTTCGGCGGCGTATTCTATATGATTTTGCTTTACGCGTGTATGCTTATAAACCCCGGATTACTGAATAAACCGGTAAGCATTTTCGGCGTCGCGGTAGTTCACAGTCTTTTCAACATAATGAATACGGTACTGTTTTCACCGCTTAAAAGACCTATTGTCACGCTTTGCAGAAAAACCGTCAGGAACGATAAGTCTGAAAAGCATACCGTATTTTTGGACGAGCGTTTGTTCAACAACCCCCCGATAGCTATCGCGGAATGCCGTCGGCTTGTTAACGAAATGGCGGATATCGCTTTTAATTCCGTGCTTGATTCAATAAAGCTGATTCATAAATACGACGAGGCGATTGCCGAGAGGGTAAAGGAGCGCGAAGCGCTTACCGATAAGTATGAGGACAAGCTCAGTACCTACCTCGTCCGTATTTCGAGTAAGAATATTTCACCCGAGGATTCACACGCGGTGGCGCGGATGCTTCACGGCATAAACGATTTCGAGCGCATAGGCGACCACGCGCTTAACCTCTGTCAGCGCGGTTTGGAAATTAAAGAAAAAGAGATTATTTTCTCGGATGACGCGCGCGATGAGTTAGGCGTTATAACCGACGCTCTCGCCGAGATAATCAGCATAACGAAAGATTCGTTTATAAAAGATGATATCGCCGAAGCGTCAAAGGTCGAACCGCTTGAACAGGTAATAGACAAGCTTAATTATATGCTTAAAGACCGTCACGTCGCGCGGCTCAAAGAGGGAAGATGTACCGTAAACCTTGGATTTGTGTATTCGGATATACTTGCCGATTATGAGCGTATTTCCGACCATTGCTCCAATATCGCGGTTTACACGCTGCAACTTAATTCTGAAAAAATCGACCCGCATAAATTCCTCGGTCAGTTCAAGACGACAAACGTCGAATTCAGCGAAGAGTATAAACTGTTTTCCGAAAAATACAAGCTGCAATAAAAGAGTAAAAACAAAGCCGTTCATCGATTTGATGAACGGCTTTAATCTTATTGTTCTTTTTTGTTTTCCGGCTCGTCAAAATACCGGCTTCCGTACTTGCTGTACTTGTGTGAATATCCGTAGCCGTATCCGTAACGACGGTAACTGCCGAGATAACCGTACCTCGAATATCCGTAACGGCCGTAACCGTATCCGCCGGAGGTCGGGGCGTAATCGTTGAGGATAAAGCCGATAAAACGCGCTTTACTGTAAAGAACGTATTTGAGAGCGTTTTTGATATCGGTAATTGTAGAACTGTTGCACTTTTCAACAAACAGTAAATCGTCGCACAAATCCGCAACCGCGGCGGCGTTTGGTACCAGCTTGCAGGACGGCATATCAACGATGATATAATCGTATTTTTCACGCGCCGTTTCAAAGAATTCTTTGATTTTCGTATGACTGTACTTGACGTTCTTGTTTCCGGCAAATACGATATCGTAGTTATCCTTGTAGCGCTTTGCGATATCGGAAAGCTCAATTTCCGAGGTCGCATATTCGGTTACGCCCGAGCAACTGTCGGGTGCTTTGAGCAGATAGCCTTGAAGTGCTCTGTTTGAAAAGTCCATATCGACAAGCAAGGTCTTGTGACCGTTATCCGCAAATGCTTTTGCAATCGAAAAAGCGGTAACGGTTTTTCCTTCGTGCCTTGCGGTAGACGTAATGGCAATAACCTTATCGTTTTTGCCGATAACAGACTGTATACGCTTCCTTGATGATCTTGCCGCCTCGGTGAATACCGAGTCGGTAAAGGCGATTTTGGAGCGCCTGCTGCTGTGGTTCTTACTGTTGCGCTTGACGTTGACGTGCGGCAGCTCGCTGATGCAGTGGCTGTTGAGTTTGTAGGTGATATCGTTCTTGTCATGTATGGTCTCGATTTTAAGCGACCACAGGTAGAACACCAGAATATCCACTATAAGTCCCGCTATCATTCCGGTAAGCATATAAGTAAATACAGTAGATTTATTAAACGGCTTATCCGGCTTTTCGGACTGATAAATAATATTTATGCGCGTATCGCCGATGATGTATTCGGAAAGATGAGGAAAGGTCTTTAAGAACGACTGCATAACCTCGTAAGAATCGTCCGGCGAAGGGCTGTCGATGTTTACCTGAATGATATTTGATTTTACCACCGCGTCGGCGGTTATCGTCGCGTTTATTTCTTTGCCTAAATCGTACCGTATTGCCTGACGCAGATTATCCGATTCCACAACGTAGGGGAAAGTCTTACTCATCTGCTCGGCAAAGGAAGAAACGTAATTAAACTTGTAAACGGACGTTCCGTTCTTTGAATCGCTGGAAATGAGCGGGGTTATTGAAAGAGTTGCGGAGGAACGGTACAGCGGTTTTGTAAAAAACATAAAGTATCCCGAGTACAAAACCGTTATAGCCGCGATTATCGCGATGAAAATTATAAAGTGTTTTTTCGCTGTTTTATAGATATCGGTAATGGTATAAAGTATACTGCCGACGTTTTCTTCGTTTTGCAGTTTCTCTTTTGAATTCTTTTTGCTCACGTACTCGCCTCCTATACTTTATATTGCCTGTTCTTCAATGAGATTCTTTTTGTTCTTGAACTCATAGATATCATTGAAGACGCAACCGATAAGCTTGTCGCTGCTGATATTTATAACGTAATCGTTGATGGCTTCAACGCTGACGTAATCCTGACGCACAACGAACAGCATACCGTCGGTGAATTCGGAAATTGTCTCGGCGTCAACCGCAACGCCTCCGGGCGGCGTATCGATAAGAACAAAATCAAAATCTTCGCTCAAACGTTCAATAAGATGTTTATAGATATCCGTGCCGAGTATTTTCGCGGAATTGAAATGCTTGTTTGTACCGCAAACAATGCTCACATCGGTTATATCGTCATGCCGCACTATCGATTCGTAGTCGGTTCCGCCGGAAAGATAGGTGTAAACGTCGTTTTCGGGGTTTATGGTTATATGCTGGAAGAATTTGTAAACCGCGGGGAGCTTCAAATCCGAATCCACGATTACTGCTTTTTTACCCATCGCCGCGAGGGCAATGGCAATGTTGACGATAACGGTGGTTTTACCTTCGTTTTCCGCAACGCTCGTTACAACGACCGATTTAACACCTCTGGTACGGTGTACGCTTTCGAGCTTGATGGCCATTTCAGAGAAACTGTTTCTGAACGTATAGTCAATAAGCGGATTTGTAAGCAGAAGACCGTCGTTTTTAAGACCGATTTTTCTCTTGCGCTTGTTGACGTGATATACCGAGCCGAACAGCTTGCATTCGAGCATATCGTCAACGTCCGTAATATTCTTGACGGTATCGCGCAGGAAGGAAATAAGCAGAATAATCAGCGTGCAAATAAACGCGCCTATAACGCCGAATATAAGGGAATAGGTGAGCGACGCGGACGGGTTTGATACCGAGGTCGGCAAAAACGGAGCGGAAATAACGCTGATAATTATATTGTTGAATGAATTTTCGGTAATTCTCGGATAGTTTTTGTAAACTGATTTGAGTGTATCGTACGCCTTCTGCGAGGAGGTGTCGGTAACGGCGATGTCGATAAGGTTTGTTTCTTCTTTTTGCTTTACGGTAACAACGCCGGTCATCTCCTGACCCATGTCCTTTTCAACCATTGATTTTAACGTGTTACTCGAAAGAACACTCTGATACGTTTCGCATATTTCAATGGTCCTCGAAAGGGAGGTGGATGTGGCGCTTGTGGTATAACCGCTTAAATTTACGGCTATCGTCATGGAACTGGTGTAAGTCTGCTTTTTGAAGGCGAGGTAATAAATCTGGCATGAGCAAAAGCCGATAACGCCCGCAAGCAGTATTACCCAGATATTGTAAACCACGTCCATAACAAGCGTGAAGGCGTTGGCTTTCTTAAAATCTATTGCTTTCATCCCTGCGCCTCCTCAACTACCACCACTACGCGACCGCGCACAAGCTCGTCCACCTTATAGTAAACGCTGTACACACCGGGGGTGTTTATTTCAAGCTCTTCGGTATCTATGGTAAGTGTTCGGCCGTTATCCAACTGATAGGCGTCAGAAATGTTGGCGCTAAAATCGATTTCGTTGCCGACCGTGGTATAGATAATATAGTCTTTGAGTTTTACCTTTTTAACGTCCGGGTCGTCGTCGACGACTATTGCGTTAAAGGAAATCTCGCTTGTATCGCCGAAAGAGTTTGTCACTTTACAGTTAACTTCGTATTCGCCGGTATAGGCGACGCTGTAAGTGCTTGAAATGATTTTTACTCTGTCGGTAATATCGCCGTCGTAAACGTCGTACGCTTCAACGAAATTGCTGAAATCGACCGTCGTTCTGACATAGGCTATAAAATCACTTTTAAGCGAGAAGCGGGGAGGACGGTAATCGGTAAAGCGCACGTGCTTTTCTATTTTGGCAACGTTGTTGTCGCTGTCGCAAACGGCATAGTTTATTGACGTAAGACCCTGCGAAATAAAATAGTTTTTGCGTTCAACTATAATCCTGTCGCTTATATCTCCGTCTTTTGAGTCGGTTGCCGTAACGTACTTTAAGAGCTGTGCGTCGGTGACGTTGCTCGGTACGTTGATGTCGCCCTCCACAGTGCAGTGGATTTCGGGCTTAACGTTCATTTTAACGCTGCGAAACCAAAGCAGGACCGATGCAACTATGGAAACCACGGTAAGAATCAATACCGCTATCCTGAGTTTTTGCATTTTTTATTCCTCCCGAATATATGAATAAGTGCATAAAATACCATTTTAGTCAATACAAAGTCAGTATACCATACTGTAAAGTAATAGTCAAGGTATCATAATGTAATTTATATATACATATCCTACAAGTTTTTTGTCGGAATTTTGCGAAGTAAAACCCGGTATAAATTTTTCTTGACTTTACAGCGCCGTTATACTATAATAATCAAGCCGCGATAACGCTGCTATGGCTCAGTAGGCAGAGCACGTCCTTGGTAAGGACGAGGTCACCAGTTCGAATCTGGTTAGCAGCTCCAAATAATGACCGTGAAAAACCTTATGTTTATGGGTTTTTCGCGGTTTTTGTTTTTTCTCATTTTACTTTTTTGTGATGACAGATATTGTCAAATACTGTGTAGTTTTGACCTTTTTTTGACCGTTTTTCATAAAAGTTGACCCGTTTTTGACCCTTTTCCAAATCTAATTTTTGAAAATTTGACATTATTTTTTTTATAAATATCATTCCCTTACAAACAATTTTTAGGAGTGATTTTTATGAATGAAATATGGTCAAAAAGGATGACACACCAAGGCTATGAATATACCCTCAGATTTCATTACGGAAGAAATGAAAAAGGGGCATATAGGTGGAAAAAGATAACTGCAAAAACCAAGGCGGAGGCGCGAAAAAAACGGGAAGAATTCGAGCTTTCGGTTGGTACGGCTTCAACAAGCATTATCCAGAAGCAATCGTTGTTTTCATATCTTAAAAACTGGGGAGAATTGTATTATAAAAACTCTGTAAGAGAGCAGACGTATGTTGGGTTCTTAAATATGCTTGACAGTAGGTTGAAACCGTACTTTATCGCCGGTGTGCCAATAGGAAGTGTTAGTGTCGATTTGTTGCAAAATTATATTGCAGAACTTATTTCTGCGGGTTATTCAAGAGATACGATATGCAAAACATGGCGGTTTATAAGAAAATGTCTTCGATACGGAATGGAAAAAAGCGAAATTTCCGAGTTGAAGTTTAACTTGGTAAAGTTGCCCAATGAAGACTCCGTAAAAACGAAAACAAAAACAGTTTCTTCTTTTTGTCTCGGTGATATTGAAAAAATAAAGGAAGAGGCGTGTTGCAAAAGTATTGGAGGCAAGCAAAAATACTTTTACGGAGATGTTATTATCTTTTTGATGTACACGGGTCTCAGAATAGGCGAAGCATTGGCGCTGACATGGGCAGATGTAGACTTAAGCGGCAGTACGATCTATGTTAATAAGACTTCCGTTAGCCTGCAAGACAAATCAGAAAATGCCGCAAAAAGGACAAAAGAAATAATCGGTTCGCCTAAGACAAAAAACAGTATACGTCAAGTTGTCTTAAATACTACCGCCAAAAATGTATTGTTATCCTTACGGAGTAAAAATATCGGCCATGTAGACAATGACGACAGAGTGTTTCTATCAAGTAAATTCACCACTCCGTCTCGACGGAATATAAACAGATGCCTTTTGGCAATTACAAAAAATGCAAATACCAATTTGCAAACTGGTTCTGTTCATATACTTCGTCACACTTATGCAACTATGTTTTTGCAAAAAAACGTATCGATTTCTTTTATTTCAAAACAATTAGGGCATGCAAAAGAGACTACTACGAGGAATATTTATATTTCTTATCTTGATGAGGCGTTTGATGCTGACAAAGAAAGATTCATTGGGTTTTAAAATCTACGATTAATCATTTATGGCAAAAGGGCTGTTTCACTTTAAGTAAGCAGCCCTTTTTAGTTTTGTTGTCTGCAAGATATAAATACAGGTGATTTTTTGACAAATATTTTGAAATAGATATGATTTACGTGTACTAAAGATAAGGGGGTGAGATAATGAAGAAAGTTAATTTTGACTACGACCTTTGGCGAGCGATTAAGACGGCGAAGAATATCGTGTATAGGACCCTTGATGCTGGGCAAGAGCACAAAAAATACCGAAAAAAACGCAATTTGAAAGTTGGTGGTGAAGATTCGGCACGATGGTTACACCTTGAAATAAGAATTGATTCTGATGAAGAATTCACTTATGAGTTTAAGGTAGAGTTTACCGATTTTTATAAACGACCGATTAAAAGCATCATTCGCTTAACGACACTTAAATTTGATGATATAAGCAATGCGTTTTACGAATTTAGAGTATTTGCAACGCCGTTTTTGGATTAGAAACCTTGCGTTAGGTAAAAACAGAGCAAAAAGGAGGGAAAAACAATGGAATTAAGAAAAACTGTAAACGCCATTAATGCTATATGCGGAGATGGGAAGAGAATCGAAATCTTTTACGGTGAATTGGGCGCTGATTGTGGGTATTATTACGATTATCGGGCAATTGGCGAAAATGAATACTTATTTGAAACATATGTCTGTGCGGAAGAAAGCATCATAAAAGGGGAAGAGTTGCCTATACTGACAGTTGAGGATTGTATTTCCTGTATTGCAGGGAAACCATCTGAAAGAATTGCTCTTGCGTGTGAGAAATCAAATGTTAAAATTAAAGATATAAAGGAACTTGAAATTTTCTATAGATTGTATGTACACCATACACTTTCAATCGAAAAAGTTACAATTATGGAAAATAAATACTACTAAAACGCAAAAACAAATATTTCGGCAATTTGGTAGTGTAATTATTCAAAATGTGCTTTAATGAAGCATATGGAATTGACAATTAAGAATATACTGTCCGGTCTTTTTTAACCATGATAATTATTTCCGCCTTATTTGACCGGACAGGAGAAAAAGAAAAATATAAGAAAACTTTTAAGCCAATCAGATTAATGCTGATTGGCTTAATTGCTACTATGAAATACAGATGTACAGGAGATGGGAAATTGAAAGTTATTATATGTGGCAAAAAGGTTATTGGTAGTGTTAGAGAATACCAGATTAAACGCACATAACATAGAACTATAACGAATATGTTTATCTGCGCTTTGGCAAGTGGTAAAACAATATATCCTGAAAAATGCAAAGCTCATTTCCGGTAATTAAGGAATCATCTTAATACTCGGAAATCACAAACGCTATTATCCTACTGCTTTCACGGCTGTTTGCCTATGTAGGCGAGTATACCGCCGTCAACGTAAAGAATATGTCCGTTCACAAAATCCGAGGCACTGCTGGCGAGAAATACCGCCGGACCAACGAGGTCTTCGGGTGTGCCCCACCTTGCCGCGGGGGTTTTGGCAACGATAAAGCTGTCAAACGGGTGGCGGGAGCCATCCGGCTGTCTCTCACGAAGCGGCGCGGTCTGCGGCGTTGCTATATATCCCGGACCTATGCCGTTGCACTGGATATTATGCTCGCCGAATTCCGAGCAGATATTGCGGGTCAGCATTTTAAGCCCGCCCTTTGCCGCCGCGTAAGCCGATACTGTTTCGCGTCCGAGCTCGCTCATCATAGAGCAGATGTTTATAATTTTGCCGTGTCCCTTTTTTATCATTGAGGGGATAACCGCTTTAGATACTATAAACGGCGCGTTAAGGTCAACGTCTATTACCTTGCGGAAATCCTCGGCACTCATCTCGCACATCGGTATACGCTTTATTATCCCGGCGTTATTTACGAGAATATCAATAACAGCGATTTCTTCTTCCACCCGCTTTACAAAAGCGTTTACCGCCGCTTCGTCAGTAACGTCGCAAACGTAGCCAGCCGCTTCTATTCCGTCCGTTTTATACGAGGCAAGCCCCTTGTTCACAAGCTCTTCGTTAATATCGTTAAAAACTATTTTCGCACCGGCGTTATATAATCCCTTTGCTATGGCGTATCCTATGCCGTAGGAAGCCCCGGTCACAAGCGCAACCTTGCCGGTAAGATCAAACATATTATTCATAAGCGTTCTCCTATCTAAGATCTCTTGTTTCTATGTGGTCCATATCGTCAAATTCCTGATTTTCGCCGCACATAGCCCATATAAACGAGTAATTCTTTGTTCCAACACCGCTGTGTATAGACCAGCTCGGGGAAATGACCGCTTCCTCGTTGTGCATAATGATATGGCGCGTTTCGTTCGGTTCGCCCATCATATGGAAAACCGCGTCGTTCTCGCCCATATCAAGATAGAGGTAAACCTCCATACGGCGGTCGTGGGTGTGGCAGGGCATTGTGTTCCAGTTGGAGCCGGGCTCAAGCTGGGTAAGCCCCATTGCGAGTTGACAGCTCTTCATGACCTCCGGGTGAATATACTGGTTAATAACCCGCTTGTTGCAATCCTCAACACTGCCGCAAGGGACCTTTTTTGCCTTTGTTATATCTATTTTGACCGTGGGGTAATTCATATGCGCTGGGCAGGAGGAAACGTAGAATTTAGGCGGATCTGCCGTATCAACGCACTTAAAGGTGATCTCCTTATTGCCCATACCGATATAAATACCGTCACGCGGGTTCATTTCATAATCGGTGCCGTCTACCGTTATTACGCCCTTGCCGCCTATGTTTATGCAGCCCATTTCCCGGCGCTCTAAAAAGTATTCGCTGGCAAGCTCCTTGCCGCCAACAAGCTTAAGTTCCTGATAAACCGGCATAAGTCCCGCCGTTATTATGCGGTCGATATGGCTATATACCATACGGATGTTATCCTTTGTAAACAGCTTTGAAATATGGAATTTTTCCCTCAGTTTTTCCGTGTCGTAATTCTTTACGTCTTCAGGGTGCGAAGCAAATCGTATTTCCATTTTGTCAAGATCCTCCTTAATGTATCTGCCGTAAACCTCGATTCCGGATAGTGCCGCCCAGGAAAAGGGAAATTCGGCTTGTTTAAAATTGGTCAAATGTATTTTGCGGGTCAGTTTCTTTTGGGGTAGTATTAGTTCCTGACCGTCTTTGGTCTTAGAAAAGGACGCCGCTGCGCGGCTTTTATCATCAAACTCAACGTCAAGGCTTTTCCAGTATGTATCGTGCGGAAAATCCGCCCGCAGGTAAAAAACCAACCTTTCAATTTCCGCCGGAGCGCCGAAGTCGATATAGTATTCCAGGTCCTCGCGCGCACCGCCTGCCCACGAGTGATAGGGATAATCGCCGTGATCGGTGTTTTGTATCACGCCGTCAATGGCGTTGCGCTCAAAAAAGCAGGGATCCTCTCTTGTTACGAGATTGGCGTGGGCGTGGGGAAAATAGCGCTTTTGCCCGCGTAGATCGTGTGAGTTAAGAGCAATATTTCGCGTCCCGTATTTGACCGCATCTTCCGGCTCGTAAGCCGAGATCTTATGCGTGTTGCCAGAGAACGCCGATTTATCGTAACCGCGCCGCACTTCGCCGAATGGTATCGGAAATTCGATTTTTGACGAATCCGAATAAACCACGCTTTCTTTTAGCGTATCATCAAGTTTTACGCATAAAAAATCAGTATCCATTTTGCTTAAAACGATCTTATCGCCCGGTTTGTATTCGTCGCTGTAGACGGCGTTTATACTCTCGCCCTTATCCGCAAATAAAACCTCGCCCGCGGCTGAAACAATTTTAAGTTCTATCAATCAAAAAATCCCCGTTTCACCAAATAAGAAATTCATTACCGCAAAGCTTGAGTATCGCCTCGATAAGGAAAAAATCGCCGTAGATAAGCGGAAGCTGGCGGTTTTCGGCATAAGAGGCGGCGCAGTTATTAAGTATTGGTTCGGTATCATCTGAAAAATCACAGTCACATTCAAGTGCCTTAAGTATTCTGACCGCCGCTTCAAGATAGTGGGGATCGCCGGTGGCGCCGGTTATCTCAATCATACCGCAAGCCGCGCAGACCGCCGCGCTGTTATCAATATAATTGGGGTGATCCGGTTGGCAAAAATCAACCGGAACACGCCAAGCACGCGCCTTTGTATGCTCAATAAAGTAATCGGCTATTCTTATTGCTGCGTCAAGATATCTTTTTTTGCCGGTATGTATATAGCTGAGAATAAAACCGTAAATGCCCCACGCCTGACCTCTTGACCACGCCGAGCCTTCGGCACAGCCCTGTCCGGCAAGAGTGCCTATCGCGGCGTCTCTTAGCGGATCGTGAACTATTATGTGCGCTACGCTGCCGTTTTCCCTTAAGTGATGCTTAAAGGTGGAATCGGCGTGCAATTCGGCGATAAACTTAAACCGTTCGTCGTTTGTCTCCTTTGACGCCCAGTATAAAAGCGGTATGTTCATCATACAGTCGATTATCGTATAGTCGCCGTGATTCCAGGCGCGAAGATATTTGCCCTTAACGTTCAGTCTGCCCGCAAGGATATTCGCCGCAATAAGAGCGCGTGCGCGCGAGGTCTCGTCCTTATCAAAAATATACGAGGGTTTTGACGAGAGCCCCCACATAAAGCCAACGTCGTGATTTAGCTCATCATATATAACAAAGGCGTCGTCAAGCATTTTTTCCTGCTCTTTTGCGGCGCACTTGTAAAGCCCGTCACCGGTTTTTGAATATAAAAGCCACATAATGCCGGCGTAAAAACCGTTGGTCCACCACTGCACACCGGCGCGACCCTTCAAAAAGGGTTGCTCTGTAAATCTACCGTCTTTATCTGCGGTATATGGGAATATTCCTTTGATGTTTTGGGCGTTACGGCGGTATTTACACTCAATTTTCCTAAAAATACCGTCTGCCCATTTTGAAACGTTCCGGTTGTTATTCTGCATTATTCGACCTCATGTGGAAAATATGTATAAAGTGTATACTTATGATTATTATATCAGCATATATTCTGTTTATCAATGGTCAAAAAACGCGTTATTTCTTGCGCGCAAATTGACCTGTCTGTCAAGGGCAAAAAATACTGTTTCCCTTGAATTGAAACAAGGCAGGTAGTATAATCATAATGGTTTTATATGTGAAAATGTGCTAAGGAGAAAGCATTATGAAAAAAATAACGGTCGATCTCGGAAAAAATAAAGGGCGTATGAAGCCTATGCACGCCGTAAACAATGGTCCTGTATATAAATTCAACGCGGATCAGCGCATTACAAATATAGAATACTTCCGTGAGGCGGGCATACCATACGCCAGGAATCACGACGCCTCCTTTTACAGTGCCTACGGCGGCGAGCATACGGTGGACGTTCACGCGATCTTTCCGGATTTCGGCGCCGACCCCTACGATGAAAAATCCTATGATTTCGCCTGCACGGACGAATATTTAAGGGTGATAGATTTTGCCGGTGTTAAAACCTTTTACAGGTTTGGCAGTAAGATCGAACACGGAGTTAAAAAATACGGCACACTGCCGCCCCCTGATTTTAGTAAATGGGCGGTTATCTGCGAGCATATCATAAGGCACTATAACTGCGGTTGGGCAAACGGTTTTGACTACGGGATTGAATACTGGGAAATATGGAACGAGCCCGACCTTGACGCAAACGATCCAAATAACAAGCGCACCTGGGGCGGAAGCAAAGAACAGTTTTTTGATTTATACGAGATATCTTCAAAGCACCTTAAAAAGTGCTTCCCCGAGCTTAAAATCGGCGGACCCGCGCTTGCCGGCGATTGGGATTGGGGCAGGGATTTCCTCTTTGAAATGAAAAAGCGAAACGCGCCGCTTGATTTCTTCTCGTGGCACTGCTACACCGCGGATATTTCAAAGCTCAAATTACTTGTTGAGCACTGGAGAAGCGAGCTCGATAACGTGGGTTTTCCCGATACTGAGAGTATACTTAACGAATGGAATTATGTTTCCGATTGGTTTGGCGAAAAATGGATCGAATCAATCAGAACAATGAAGAATTATAAGGGCGCGGCGTTTATTGCCGCCGCTATGGAAGAATGCCAGAGCCTTGACGTTGATATGCTTATGTATTACGACGCGAGACCCTCCGCGATGAACGGTATGTTTAA
>JAFZIW010000038.1 GCA_017554125.1 Clostridia bacterium
GGCGAATCTTCCGTCGCCTTTATGAGACTGCACTGAAAACCGCTTTGGGTGGTTTTTATTTTTGGCAAGAAAAACCGGAAGAGACTTGAACAGGGCAGGTTTATAGTGCCGTGGTAATATGATGAGAATGCACAGGGGGTGTGGTTTTATAAAATGCCTACAATAATCTGCTAATTACGTAAATTCTCTTCTTCCTTAAACTTATTGTTGTGAAGGCAAAGATACTTTTTTCTTTCCTCAGACAACAAATCTGGGCCTAATCGGTAATCTTGTGGTATGTTTAAACGTTTAATATCATTTTGTTTAAGGCTGCCTGAAATCATTATTTTTCCTGTATCGGCATCAAACGAAATCAGATATTTATCAAACAATTTATCATGATTACAACAAAGCAGTAATCCATTGTTGTAATCGATTTTTTCGTTAACGTTACACTTGGCGGAAGGCTTTATGTGACTGCCTATAAGTAGTTCTTTTTGCTCCACGCCGCAAATTACACACTTGCCTTTTTGCTGTATTAACAAATTGTGTTTAAACTTTGCTTGTAAAGAGCTATTGCGAACAATGGCAGACACGATTACATTTCCATCTTCGCCATAACGAGCAACTAATTCCTCTGCGGAAGCTTCAATAATCTTTTCTTCTTTCGCTGATTTTTCTAATTCATCCTTCGTGTAAGCTCTTTTAATCTCTGGAATGGGTTGATGCTTCAGCCGTTCTATTTTAAAGCTTAATTTTCCATTTTTTGATTCAACCAAGTCAAACAGTATGCATAATTGAATCAAACTTGGAAGTCTATTGAAGCCCGCATTGTTTTTCTCAGGAGTCAGATTTAATTGTTTTTCCGCCCAATAAAAAAAGTCGTCATAAAACTTGTTCTTTTCAAAACAGTATCCTTTTTCCTTTAAATAATCTTTTAAAAGCAAAAAAGAATAGGATTATAAGAAAACTTCTTTGAAAGATGTGTATAAATCCGGATGAACATTGTTCATTTGGGCTTTCACGATAGCAATATTGCTATTGTTCGAACCTTCGTCAAAATCAAATGTTTTTTTGGATAACAAATCAAATATAGCCTGCCCATCATCGGTAAGATTAAGAATAAATGCATCGCCTATAGGGCTGCCTAAACGAGCGATTCCCAAACCTATCATAAATTCTGTACACCATGCAGAACCGATGCCATTTGATGAATCAAGGCTACGGTAGCCGTTTTTATGCTTTAGTCCAGTTGCACCTATTAAATACGTATAATTCAATATTCTTCCAACTGGTGCGGGTCCCGAAAACAAGTTCTTTAACTCAATGCCTTGCGTTCCTATATCATATCGATTCATATAATTACCTCCTTAAAGAATATGTTATCATATTTTGACGCAAAAATAAACTATTTTTGATAACTGATCCCGACGATTGTTTTTAATGTAATAATATATTGACATATGATTGAAAATAATGTAAAATAAATATGGTGATTTGAATGAACAAACAAGCTGTGATTGATTATTTGAACAGTATACGCCGTTATGTTAATTTGACTGGATTATGCAAAGCATATAATCACAAAAACAAAAACAATTCGATTGATTACAATAACCTGCGTTGTGTTCTTAACGGAGAAAACAAAAATAGATTAAGTGAAGAAAAATTATATGCATTTTTTTCTTTCTTGAAAAAAGATATTTTTGAAAACGAATTTATAATTCCAGTTAATGAAATAAGCGCAGTAAGTATCAATGAAATTATCTGCGCTAAAACAGAAGAAATGAAAAGAGAAATAGAGGGGGTTTTGAATAATGGATTTTCAACCAAACAATAAAAGCAAAAACAAAAAGATTCTGGATAAGGAAAAAGTGAACCCCAGAGTGGCAATGCATTCTTTTCATAGATATTATGGCAAATTGATTCCCGCTATTCCGGCGGCTTTTATTAAAGAGTTTTCATCAGAAGGAGATTTGATTTTTGATCCGTTTTCAGGTTCTGGAACTACTGCCGTTGAGAGCTTAAAGCATAACCGTAATTTTATGGGGATAGAAATAAACCCACTTGCGAAAAAGATTGCAGAAGTAAAAACATATCCTCTTAGGAATAAGATAATTTCGGAGCTAAACGAAAAGCTGATGTATATAATCAGAAATAATGATTTTGAAATAAATGAAAGTGATTTTCCTTATGTTCAAAATCGTGACCATTGGTTTAAGGATTTTGTGCAAAGAGATCTTATCATAATAAAAAAGTCTATAGATTATCTTTTTGATGACGATAGGGGAAATGAAATTGTCAATAAAGAGCAATACAGAGATTTCTATTACATGACTGTTTCGGCAATACTTAGGAATGTAAGTAATGCTGATACAATGCATGTGTTCCCTGGAATAAGTAAAAGAATGCGACGCCTTGAAGCGGAAGGCAAAATACATATTGATGTTTTTTCCTCTTTTGAGCGCGCTATAAAAAAAAGAGCATCATATTACAATTATTACAACTCAAAATGCAAAGCAAAAATTCTCTTGGATGACAGCACAACAGCCAATTTATCTAAATACAAGGGAAAGGTTAAACTAATTGTTACTAATCCTCCGTACATTTCCTCTGTCCGTTATATTGAGACATTAAAACTTGAAATGTATTGGCTGGAATATATAACCTGTTCAGAGGATTATTCGATCCTTGCGCATAAGATGTTGGGTAATGATCGCTTACAAAAAAAAGAATATGAGACAGTAAATTATACTCCTTATGCTGAAATAAATAATGCAATAAAAGATATGGAACAAAGAGATAAGAAATCAGCAAAGATTATTAGCGAATTCTTCCTTTCCATTGAGAAAGTTATTGAGAATATGAGTCTTGTGCTTCAAAAAGGCGGTAAAGCGGTTATTAAAATATCTGACAGCAAAATAAAGAAGACAAAAATAGAAACAGGTAAATTGATGACTATTATTGCGGAGAATCACGGGTTTAAACTGTATGATGTATTTTTAGATAAAATAAACGATAATAGCCGTTCTCTTCTTACAGCGAGGAATACTTATAGCGACATAATTACGAATGATTACATTATTATTTGGGAGAAAATCTAATGCTTCAGTTTGATACTATCCGATATATGGGAAACAAAAGCAGATTGCTTGATTATATTATCCCTGCAATAAAAAGTGTTACACCTGAAAATGGAATTGTTTGCGATATTATGTCCGGGTCTAATGTCGTCAGTTATGCGCTAAAGGACACTTTTACGGTTTATTCAAATGACATTCAAGAGTATAGTTATGTGATTAGCAAGGCAGTAATTGTCAATCAAACAGAAACAATTACAGCAGCGAGTGCAATGAAAGAACTCAAAGGTAATATTGAAGATAATGAACGCAAAAAACACTTTGCGTTTTTTGAGAAAACGTACGCAAACACATATTTTTCTTTAAAGCAGTGCTGCGATATTGATTCAATACGGTATGCAATAAGCAAGATTCAAAACACATACAGACAATCACTTTATTTGTTGGCATTGATGAATGCTATGTGTGTTGTACAATCTACACCCGGTCATTTTGCTCAGTTTATGCCGAGTAAACACAAAAGAATTATTCCTCTTCAAAAGATGGATTTAAGAAAAGAATTCTTAAAAAAGTGTAATTTGTATTCTTATATCTACTTTTCTTCTTGTGACAACAAGGCTTTTTGCATGGATTATAAGAAACTGTTAGAAGATGGTTTCATAGATGAAGTAAACACTATATATTTAGATTCGCCATATTCTCAGGAACAGTATTCACGATTCTATCATATATTGGAAACACTAGTAAAATATGATAACCCCGTTGTAAACTACAAAGCAAAGTATAGAGATGATAGATTTATGAGTGGATTCTGTTATAAAACCAAAGTCGCCGAAGAGTTTAGAACTATAATAGAGTTCTGTAAGAACAAATCAATTAACCTTGTCATTAGCTATTCAAATCATGCAGTTTTGCCAATCGAAGAGCTAAAAAATCTTTGCAAAGAGTATTTTCGCAATGTTGAGTTTGAGAAGATTAAATATGAGCATTCAACTCAAGGTAAAGGGAACAAGCAAATCACAGAGTTTATTATTACTTGCTCAATTTAGCAATAAAAATCTTTAAAATAGAGCTTGCGGCGATTCACGAATCGCCCGCAATCATATTGACCTCGCGTGTAGGGAACAACCTGTGTGTTGTTCCGCATAAAGGGTACGCGCAATATTTCCGGAACGGCACATAGGCGCGTTCCCTACGAAACACCGACCAGTTTTGCGTTATTACCTTTTAAGTATCGCGCAAACCGCGAGGTACAGCGCTACAATAAAAACCGAAAGGTTGGCGTTGCCGCTTACTATCAGATAAACGCCCGAAAGAAAGACCGCCGCCGCAAGTACGGCTGTTACTATACTAAGTATACGCATTGAAGAGTAGAGTTCTCTTTTGCGGCAAAGAAAAATAAGAAGCAGTCTTCCGCCGTCAAGTCCCGAAACCGGCAACATATTGAACGCCGCCACAACGCCGTTAATTATTGCGAATTTCATAGCGGTCTGCGAGCCGGTAAAACAGGCGTTTATATAAATCGCCGAGCCGACCGCGACGTTTGCGAGCGGTCCTGAAAGCGATATTACCGCCCGTGATTTTTGCGGGCGACGATAGTCCTCAATTATCTGTACCGAGGCGGGGATAAGCCGTATTTCTTTCGGCGCGCTGTCGCTTACGTACATTGTAAAAAGGTGACCGACCTCGTGTATCAGAACGGCGAAAAGCGTGGGGATAACAAGCCCCGTCCGGTCGGTCGCAAGCATAAACGAAACCGTCGCGGCAAAAAGAAAAGATACGTATATTTTTGTTCCGAAAAGACTAAACCTCATTTTTCGCTCCGTTTATTATTTCAGATACGTCTGTATCGGTTGCTATCGTTTCCGTGTACCACCGCCTTACCGCCGAAAACGCTTTCGGCACAAAAAATTTAAGTACCGTTACGGTTATTATCAGCGCCGCCGCTAAAACACATTCGCAGAGAACGACCGCAAAAAAAGTGCTTTTCGGTTCTTTTTTCGAGAGTTTTATTTCTTTGCTCATTTAATCACCCGCGTTTTATCTGTCTATTGTAAATATATTAAAAGGACCAACAAAATATGAAAGCCCCGGTGAAAATTTCACCGGGGCTGACGCTTTACCTATACAGTCATAAAAGACTTTATTTTTTATACGGTTCCGACTGTGCCGACAGGAAGGTGTATCCCGTTTTTGCTATTTCGGTTTTCAGCCTGTCTTTATCAAACCTGTCGGTAAGAAAAACCGCTTCCTTGCGTCTTTTTGACGCTGAAACCTTTTTCTCAAATTTTACGATAGCCATAATAAAAACCTCACATTTTGCGGATAAACCGGGAACTGACGCTGTTTGCGCCGCTCCCGGTTTAGTTTATCACCGATTACCTTTTATTGCAAGAGCAACCCGCTTTACAGGAAGCGCAGTTACCCGTACAGCCGCCGCATTTATGCTTTCCCTTTATAAGTGAGAACACGGCGCCGCCGACCGCGGCGAGCAAAACGGCGACAGCGGTTAAGGTTACGGCGTTTTCAGAGAGCCAAGCAAACATGATTTTGCCTCTTTTCTATACGCTTACTTTTTGGGTAAGCTTTGTCGCTTCCTTATATTTTTTGAAGAACAGCATATAGAGCATAAACCCGAGCAGTACGAACGCGGCGGCAAGGCCCGCTACGTTGACCGCCGTTGAGGCGCCGACGGTGAAATTACCCTTAACAAGGTTGCCGAACTGATTTATCATAAGAGCGATAACGTAAGCGAAACCGCACTGATAGCCTACGGCGAACCACGTCCACCGCGCGCTGTTCATTTCGCGCCTTATTGCGCCGATAGCCGCGAAGCAAGGAGCGCAAAGCAGGTTGAACACGAGGAACGCAAATCCGGCGAACTTTGTCGCAAACGCGCCGGCGATGCCTTCCCAGTCGCCGTAGAGGATACCCATGGTGCCGACAATGTTTTCTTTTGCCACAAGTCCGGTGACCGACGCGACGGCGGCTTTCCAGTTGCCCCAACCGAGCGGCGCGAAAATCCAGGCAAACGCTTTGCCTATATAGGCGAGAATCGAGCGTTCCATTTCATCTTCGGCGAGCATACCGAACTTGCCGTCGACCCAGGCGAAGAAGGACGTAAACCATACGACTATTGTGGAAAGCAGGATGATAGTGCCGGCTTTTTTAATGAAGGACCAGCCGCGCTCCCAGGTGGAGCGGAGAACGTTGCCGACCGTCGGCAGATGATATGCGGGAAGCTCCATAACGAAGGGAGCGGGGTCGCCCGCAAAGCGCTTTGTCTTTTTCAGCATAACACCTGAAATAATAATCGCCGCCATGCCGATAAAGTAAGCCGAAACCGATACCCACGCCGAACCTCCGAAAAGCGCGCCGGCGACCATTGCGATAAACGGCAGCTTCGCGCCGCAGGGAATGAAAGTGGTCGTCATTATTGTCATACGGCGGTCGCGCTCGTTTTCAATAGTTCTTGAAGCCATAATACCGGGTATGCCGCAACCCGTACCGACGAGCATGGGAATAAACGATTTGCCTGAAAGGCCGAACCTGCGGAAAATACGGTCGAGCACAAAGGCGATACGCGCCATATAGCCGCAGGCTTCAAGTACCGCGAGCAGGAAGAACAGTACAAGCATTTGCGGAACGAAGCCGAGTACCGCGCCGACGCCCGCCACAATGCCGTCCTGAATAAGTCCGTAGAGCCATTCGGGAACTTTGGCGTCGCCGTTAGAATCCAGTAACGCTTTGTCGAGCAGAGCCGGTACGCCCGGGACCCATACGCCGTCGTCGGCGGGGTCGGGCTCGTCAAAGCCGTTTTTACTGAAATAATTGACCGCCTCTTTGAAGGTCATGCCGTTTGTTTGTTCTTCGTCGGCGTCATCGGGGACGGCGTCGTAATAAACCGTAAGAGTTGAAACTTCGAGCGTTTCTTCATCGGTAACGTCGGCTTCGGCGGACGCCTTATCGGGAGTAAAAGCTCCCGCTTCGGCGAGTAACGCGTCGGCGTCAAATTCGTTGTCTTCCGTGTCAAATTCAAAGCCGTAAGCGGAAAACGCGGTCGTCGCGGCTGAGTAATCGTCCGCCTTTTCCTCCGAAGCGGCGGAGCCTATGCCGAACAGGTGGTATCCGTCGCCGAAAAGTCCGTCGTTTGCCCAGTCTGTCGCCGCCGTTCCGACGGTCACCATGGATATATAATAAACGAGGAACATGACCGCGGCGAAAATCGGGAGACCGAGCCAGCGGTTTGTAACGACCTTATCTATTTTATCGCTCTTTGTGAGCTTTTTTATTTCCTTTTTCTTATAACACGCCTTGATTACGTTTGCGATATAAACGTATCTTTCGTTGGTGATTATACTCTCGGCGTCGTCGTCAAGCTCTTTTTCCGCCGCTTTGATATCGTCTTCGATATGCGCGAGAGTGGAGCTTTCAATATTCAGCTTTTCGAGTACCTTTTCGTCGCGCTCGAAGATTTTTACGGCGTACCAACGCTGTTGCTCCTCGGGCAGGTCGTGAACGACGGCTTCTTCTATGTGCGCGAGAGCGTGTTCGACCGGACCGGAGAAGCTGTGCTGCGGAACGGTTTTGACGTTTCTTGCGGCGTTTACCGCCGCTTCCGCCGCCTCTCCCACGCCGGTACCTTTCAGCGCGGAGATTTCAACGACCTGACAGCCTATCTGGCGCGAAAGCTCGGCGACGTTTATTTTATCGCCTTCCCTACTTACGATATCCATCATGTTTATCGCAACGACTACCGGTATACCGAGCTCGGTCAGTTGGGTAGTAAGATAAAGGTTTCTTTCAAGGTTGGTGCCGTCAACAATATTGAGTATGGCGTCTGGTCTTTCGCCGATAAGGTAGTTTCTCGCCACGACCTCTTCAAGAGTATACGGTGAAAGGGAATAAATGCCGGGAAGGTCGGTGATGGTAACGCCGTCCTGCTTTTTGAGCTTACCTTCCTTTTTTTCGACGGTTACGCCCGGCCAGTTTCCCACAAACTGATTTGAACCGGTCAGCGCGTTGAACAGGGTTGTTTTACCGCTGTTCGGGTTGCCCGCGAGGGCTATTCTTATATCCATAAAACTGCTTCCTTTCTGCTCTGATGAGCTTTGAGCGGTTAGCGTACGCTAACTGACGCCCGAAAAAAATTCTTAAACCTATTCAACTTCTCTCATTGCGGCGTCTGCTTTGCGGATAGAAAGCTCGTAGTTTCGCACGGTTATCTCTATCGGATCGCCGAGCGGAGCTACTTTTCGCACGTAGACGGGAGTGTGTTTTGTTATCCCCATATCCATAATGCGCC
>JAFZIW010000039.1 GCA_017554125.1 Clostridia bacterium
ATGGAAATACAAAGAAATGCTTCCGTCCGGAAAATTTTCAGTTATTGCGGTATTTATCGGCTTCGGCATACTGCTACTGACGCCTGTTCTGTATGCCTTCAAATTCAGACTTACAGCGTTTCTGTTAAACGCAGCAACTATTCCGATACTGTTCGGCGTTTTTGTTAAGCTTTCGCTTGTAAAGGACAGTATAACCGCCGCAACATCGCAAATAACCGAATACGACCCGGGCTTTTTGGGATTGAAAAAACTCTTTTTCTGGCGCCATGGCGTACCAATGCTGATTGTTTTTGTATGTGTTACGTGGATTACGGTAATCGCCGTCAGAGAACGAGTTAAGCTCCGCAGCGCCTACCGTCACATCCAAAACAATGAATATACGCCGCAAATAGTCAAAGAAGACGAATAATAAAACATTTTTGCGAAAAAATACTTCCTGGAAGGGAAGTGTTTTTTTGTTTTTTGACAGTAAAAGGTATAATAATTATGTAAAAGCAATGTCACCGCCGTCGCCTAAATTAAAAGACTTTGTATTGGCGTTCTGCATAGGCGGACTTATATGCGGCTTCGGAGAATTGCTGTTCATTGTTTATGAATACTCGGATATTCCCGAAAAAACGGCAAAAATGCTCGTGCCGACGACAATAATAATAATTGCGGCGCTGCTCACGGGAATCGGCGTTTTTGACAAAATAGCAAAGCACGCCGGAGCCGGGACACTTGTGCCGATTACCGGCTTCGCAAACGCGGTTGCCGCGCCGGCAATAGAGTTCAAGAACGAAGGATATATACTCGGTATCGGCGCAAATCTCTTCAAAATAGCCGGACCGGTAATTGCATACGGAACAGCGGCAAGTTTTTTATGCGGAGTATTGTATTTCATAATTAAAAGTATCGCCTGAAAAGGCGATACTTTTTTTATACTACGTAACCGCCGTTGATACCTAACACCTGACCGGTTATATAATCGGCGTCATCGCTCGCAAGATAATAAGCCGCCAAAGCGACCTCATCGGGAGTACCCATACGGGAAAGCGGAATTTGCTTCACAAACTCATCAATCTCATCAACTGTAAGGTTTGAATTCATCGTCGTATTAATCATACCCGGTGCAATGGCATTGACGTTTATTCCGCTAGGGGCAAGTTCTTTTGCAAGCGCCTTGGTAAGCCCGATAACACCGGCTTTTGAAGCAGAATAAGCCACTTCGCAAGAAGCGCCGACCTGACCCCACATTGAAGAAATGTTGATAATCTTACCGGCTTTGCTTTCAACCATATGCGGCACAACCGATTTACAGCAGTTATAAACACCTTTAAGGTTTACGTCAAATATCCGGTCGGAATCGTATAAATCCATTTCGTTTATCGGAGCGCTTACACTTATTCCCGCGTTGTTAATAAGCACATCAACGGCACCGAATTTATCGATCGCCTCGTTAATCAGCAAATCGGTTTCAAGTTTATTCGTAACGTCAACCTTAACGGTCAAAACGCTGAATCCCTGACCGGATAGGGAAGATGATAGCAGTTTTACCGACTGATAGGAATCTTTATAACCGAGAACAACGTTAAAATCTTTGCGGGCAAAAAGAATCGCGGTAGCCGCGCCGATACCTTTTGACGCCCCTGTAATTACAACTGTTTTTTTCATAAGACCACACTCCAAAGCTGGCATTTTTTTAAGGAAAAAACGGACTATACCGTTACAAAAATATTATATCATGAGTTTCAAAAAAATCAAACACTAATTTACAATTTGTTGTGATTTTCCGAGTAAAAAAGACAAGATATTGTATGGTTAACATAATAAGTTTACATAAAACGAAAATCAGTAAAAGTTTTTATTGACATTGGTAAATAATTGTAGTATAAGTATTTTATGGCGTTCTGTCATTGTACGCCTGCGTTTTTTCTGCCATATTTTTAAGTTTACATAATACAATTTAATTTTCTACATCTTGTAATATTTTTCGGATTGTTATCTAAATCTTGTGTTATATCTTGTCCCTTCGCGGCATATCTTTTAGGGAAGGGAGTTGGTATAATGCGACCGGGTGGAGTTGTAAGCTTAAAAAGGCTGAATAAATTCGGTTTTTTACAAAAGAATAAACTGCTGTTTTTTATGTGTATTGTTTTTGTGGTTGGTATAGCAATCGGCAGTTTATCGGTTACGCGCGGCACTCGTGCCGCAAATTTTGCATCGTATTTGTTTGAGCGTTATTTTACTCGTCGCCACGAGTTAAAGTTTTTCGGTATATTCTCGGCGGCGTTAGCTAAAAATTTACTTTCGAGTTTGATTTTTTTCATACTCGGCGCTTCGATTATCGGTGTGATAGCCTCACCGATTTTTTGTGTCATTTTAGGCATGTATTTCGGCGGTGTGGCATCGTATGTATATTCGCAATTTGCCTTGCAGGGCGTTGCATTCAACTCGGTAATTCTGGTGCCTTCGGCGCTTGCGTTTTGCGCCTGTTCATTTTTTGCCGCGAAAGAATCTTTTGAATTTTCAACTGTATTGTTAAAGTTGACAATGCCCAAAAGCCGACCGCTCAACGTTTCGGCTGAGTTTAAGATTTTCTGTGGCAGAGTTTTGATAATTTCGCTTTGCTATGCCGCTGCCGCGTTGATAGACGCCGCGGTTTCGGTTCTCTTTATACGGTATTTTGGATTTTGAAAAGAAAGGGTGTGATAATTTGACTACTTATACTGACGAATTCAAGTCGTATCTGAATGATGTAAAAAAGTGTTCGGCAAACACGTTCGATGCGTATATTCGTGACGTTGACCAGTTTTTGAATTATTGCGCCGCTCAGGGAATTAAAGATGTTAAAAATATCAAGAGTTCAAATATCGACGGTTATCTTGTGCATATCAAAGAATTAGGAAAATCCGATTCGACAAAAACACGTATTATTGCCTCTATTCGCTGTTATTTCAATTTCCTTCAGTCAAAGAAAATAATACCGGTTAATTGCGCGCAGGGCATAAAAAATCCCCGTAACGCGCGCAAAATGCCGGAAATTCTGACCTCACAGGAGGTTGTAACTTTGCTTTCGCAACCCGACGTCAGCGATTATAAGGGTATGCGCGATAAAGCAATGCTTGAACTTCTTTACGCGACAGGTATAAAGGTATCCGAGCTCATTGAGCTGAAAGTAAGTGATATAAACCTGCAAATCGGTATACTTCACATTAAATCCGAACACCACGAACGAATTGTTCCAATATATCCCGCCGCCGTAAAGCATATCAGCGAGTACATAAATATTGCCCGAACCGCTCTTGTCAGCGACGAAAGGGAAGATATGCTCTTTACGAATTATAACGGCAAGCCGATGTCAAGGCAGGGCTTCTGGAAAATTCTAAAGTATTATTCAAAAAAAGCTGGTATTGATAAAGAGATAAATCCGCAAACTTTAAGACATTCATTTGCGGCGCATCTCTTGGAAAACGGCGCTCAACTGAGCGATATCAAAGATATGCTCGGTCATCTCGACATTTCTTCAACACAAATATACGCCCAGCTGGTTAAAAGTAAATACATTCAGTCATATTCAAAATATCATCCGCTTGCAAAATAAAACCGTCCGAATCTAATTATCGGGCGGTTATTATTATATTCATGAATGTTATTTTGCGGACGCCGCATCGGGGAGAGGCGGAAAAAATTATATAGCGAATTATACAAAATGATAGTAGGTTTTGTATAATTGCAATTACCGCAAAGAAAAAAGGCGCTTGCGTTTTGCAAGTGCCTTTTATTGTGTCCGCTGTCGCCCAAAGGTTTACAAGCGCCTTTGAACACGGTCTAAACGGACAGCGGCTCGATATACGTCAGTATATCGCTGCCGAAAAGATTATAGCAGTGATTTACTGAAATGTCAAGTATATGTTTCGCGTCAGGTTGAGCTGCCGCCTCCCCCTCGATGTCGAGGGGGACGGGAGGGGGAGCAGGCGCGCTATGCGCGGTCTATAAAAGCGGGCGAACGGTAACGCTGAGAAACGAGAAAAACCGCAGGTTTTTCTCGCACCTTCGCCC
>JAFZIW010000040.1 GCA_017554125.1 Clostridia bacterium
AGCGACGCCGGCGAATACTTCGCGGCGTTTAAGAGCAGCGCCGAAAGCGAAAACCGCGTTTCGGAAAACGGCATAAGAAAAACCGCGAAAACGCCCATTACAAGTCCGACCCATACCGCGATTTTAAGATGCGAATAGCGGTCTCGCCCGTCGGTGCCTTTTTTATAAAACAGGTCGGCAGAGCCCCAAAAGAGCATACACGCCAGAGATAAAACAAACCACATAAACTCTTTCTCCGTAAAACGGGACGACGCGGTCGCCGTCCCTTTCGTTTTATTTCTCGTCTTTGCCGAGCTTTCTTGCAAATTCGGCAAGCTCGTCCTTTGAATAGAATTCAAGCGTCAGGGTGCCTTTTTCGTTTGCTTTCGGTTTTATGTAAACCTTGCGGTGCAACGTCTTTTTTAGCGAAATCGCAACTTCATCGTAGAACGTATCCTTTGCGTGCGCCGTTTTAACCGCTTTACCGGGCTTTAAGTGAGACATTCTTTCAAGCTCGCGCACCGACGCACCCTTTATCGCCTCGGCAAGCATTTTTTCGCGCAGTCCCGGGTTATCGGTCACCGAAAGCAAAGCCCTGGCGTGTCCCGCCGAGATTTTGCCGTCGGCGAGAGCCTCTTTCTCGTTTTCTTCAAGTGCCAACAGGCGAAGCGCGTTTGTGACGGTGGCGCGGGCTTTGCCGACGCTCTTTGCAATCTGCTCTTGAGTGAGTCCGTAAGCGTCGATAAGCTTTTTATATCCGTTGGCTTCTTCTATCGGGTTTAAGTCCTCGCGCTGCAGATTCTCGATAAGCGCGGTTTCGTAATACTCTTTATCGTCGAGTTCCTTTATTATTACCGGTACGCTTTTGAGTCCCGCCATACGGCAGGCGCGCCAACGGCGTTCACCGGCGACTATCTGATATCTGCCCGCCGCGGTAGGGCGCACAACTATCGGCTGGATAAGTCCGTGTTCGTTTATGCTGTCCGCTAAAGCGGCAAGCGACTGTTCGTCAAAATCTTTTCGCGGCTGGTTTTTGTTGGGCTCTATTTCGGAAATCCGTATCTCGACCGCGCCCGAGTTTTCGGTCGCGTTTTCATCAAAAAGCCCTTCAAGACCTCTGCCGAGCCCCTTTTTAACTGCACTCATTTTTTACACCCTCCGATTCTTTTTCAAAAACTCTTTGGCTAAATCATTGTAAGCGGCGGCGCCCTTTGAGCGCGCGTCGTAATACTGGATGGGACAACCGTGGCTCGGCGCTTCGGAAATGCGCACAGCGCGCGGTATCGCCGTTTTATAAAGCTTGTTCGCAAAATATTTCTTGATTTCGCCCACGACCTGACCCGTGAGGTTAAGCCGCGCGTCATACATCGTAAGCACTATGCCCTCGATTTCAAGCGTGGGATTATAAAGGCGCTTGACCTGACGCACCGAGGCGATAAGCTGGGAAAGTCCTTCAAGCGCGTAATACTCACACTGTAACGGCACAAGCACCGTATCCGCGGCGGCAAGGGCGTTTATTGTTATAAGCCCCAACGACGGGGGACAGTCGATAAATATGTAATCATACTTTTCTCTTAAGGCCGCAAGCGCCGTTTTAAGGCGCGATTCACGGTGAGTGACCTCTATAAGGTCTATTTCCGCGGCGGCAAGGTTCATAGACGAAGGAATAATATCGACGTTCTTAAACCCGGTCGTTATTACCGCGCTTTGCGCCGAAACGCCGCCGAGGAGCACCTCGTAACTCGTCGCCGTCGCGTTTTTCTTTGAGATACCGTAGCCGCTGGTCGTGTTTCCCTGGGGGTCGGCGTCGACGAGGAGGACCTTTTTGCCCGACATACCTATTCCCGCCGATAAGTTCACTGCGGTCGTCGTCTTCCCGACGCCGCCTTTCTGATTAACCACCGCAATAATCTTTCCCAAAACCATACCTCCGATTTGCGCCATAAACAGCAAATATTTATGAATATACTTTATTATAAGATAAGAGCTTTATTTCATATATGATGTTTCACGTGAAACAAAAACGCCGGCAAAAACCTTTGCCGGCTAATATTATATCAACTTTTTTTCTAAAAGTAAACTGTTTTATTTTCATTTATCGCCGGGTTTGAAGATAAGAGCCATTGTTATTCCCGCGCAAATTGCCGCCGCTATTCCCGCCGAAGTTGCCGAAAGCCCTCCCGAAAGCGCGCCGATAAGCCCGTTTTCATCCACCGCGTCCTTTACGCCCTCAAAAAGCGCGTGACCGAATCCGGCAAGCGGAACCGTAGCTCCGGCTCCGGCAAAACGCACGAGCGGCGCATAAGCCCCCACCGCGGAGAGCAAAACGCCCGCCACCACGTACGAGGTCAGTATTCGCGCCGGCGTAAGCTTTGTATAGTCAATAAGGACCTGTCCTATAAGGCAAAAGACGCCGCCGACCGCAAACGCCGTCAACAGTCTGATTAAAATATCCGTAAAATCACTCCGTTTCACGTGAAACATTATCCTTACGTATTGTTTCCGCGAAAGTTTTATTTATTCATTTGTTTTTGCTTTCTTCGATTTCTTTAATTACGTCGGCATATCCGAGAAACCGCACCTTTACGCTGTCCGCGCTCTCGGAGCGGACGGTCAGCTTTACTTTACAGGTGCCGCTTAACCTGTCCGCCGGCGTTCTTATTATCTTAATTTCACCTATCCGGTCTTTTTTGCAGTACATTTCCCGCATACCGACGCCCTTTCTGCCGACGGCGACGGTTATTTCGCCCAAACACAGCACGCCGAGCCGGCATTCCCTAAGGCACACGCTCGCGTAATACACGTTTACCGCCATAATAACGGCGCCGACGCTCGCCGCCAACTCAAACGCGTCAGGAAAGGAAAACGACAGTAGCGTAACAAACGCGACGTCAAGCGCTCCGAGCAGTACCGCGGGAGCCAACGCCCGCCGCGCTATGCGGCGTGACCTTTCAGCCCTTATTCCGTCGCGTTTTCGGAAGCCGAAGCAGTCGGTAAGGGTTCTTTCGATATTTTCCCTGTTTGCCGCCGGCACTATTACCGCCTTTTCGCCCCGGCGGTCACCGTAACCGCCCACAGCCGCGCGCAGGGAGAAAACGCCGAACAGCCGCATTATCGGCGTTTGTTCCACGCAAAGGTCGTTTATCGCGGATTTTTTGAAAATAACGCGCCTGCGAACAAAAAAGCCGTGTCTAACCTCTGTTTTTTCTTCATTTTCGCAAATTCTTAACCGGAGCATTTTCAAAAAGGTTGTTGTAAACGAAGCGAGATATCCGGTTATTATTACGCCGGTAAGTATATTTACCGCCGGCGGGAGGAAATTACCGAATTCTACATTGACGCGGTTTATATTGCCGAAAAACGCTCTGTTTATCGCCACTCCCAGAATTCGCGCGGTGTTGTTCACCACCGGAACACCGACAAGAAGCCCTGTGACCGCCGAAGAGGTCGCCGCCGCAAAAAGGGCGGTTTTAATCGCCGGAAAGCGTATTTCGCCGCCGCACCCGCCGCCGTAGAGAAAGTGCGAGAGTTCCTCGGCGTGTTTAATGCCGACCTTAAAAGAGAAATCGGTTTTCCCGGCAACGCCCGCCTCGGTGTTTACCGTATAGGTCGCGGCGCCGGTCAATACGTCTAAAAGGCCGCGGCGCACGGTCACCGACGAAAGCCGCTCGCGACGGATGACCGAAACAGATCGAAACAAAAGCCCTCTTCTTATTATCAGACGTTCCCCGTCCACGGTAACGCTGAACGCTCTTACACCCGAAACCGCCGAAAAAATCAGCGCCGCGGCGGCAAATATTTCAAGCGTCAGAACGCCGGTGGCCTCACCGGTGGCGATATACTGCAAAACGCCCTTTATAAGCGGCAATATCAGTACAAACAAAAACGGTTTTATTATTCTTACCGCCATTGCGGGGTGCGCGCCGTAAACCCTTCTAATCACGTTTCTCACCCTCCGAGAGGCCGAAAATCAGCAATTCTGCGGCGTCCTCTGCCATTTCCGGAATATAAAGGTCGGCTCTCGCGGCGCGCAGTCTTATCCCGCGAAGCTTCAAAAGCCTTGCCAGCGGCGTAGAGTACCCGACGGCAAAAACGAGCCTTTTATAGGGCATAACGCGGGTCGTTCTGATAATAACGCCGCAGGTGACCGTCACCGCGTTATCGCCGACGTGTACGTTATATCCCTTCAAGAAGACCGGGACGTACCAAAACGACGCGCAAGCGCCCAAAACCGGCAAACATAACGCAGGAACGAGCAGCGGCGCAAACAGTCGCGAAAGCGCAAAAAAGAGCAGTGCCGAAGCAATAAATGCCGAGCACGCTCTTATCTGCCAAAGTATTATGGTTTTCCCGCCGGGTCTGAAATTCATCCCGTCACCGCCCGAAACAACGTTTCACGTGAAACATACCGCGTCACATATCTTTATTATGCTTAATTTTCTCCCAATATTCACGCGTAATTTGTTCGAGCTTATTATCGCCGAACTCATAATATTTCTTATTCTTTATGTTGTTCGGCAAGTATTGTTGGTTTACATAATGCGAGGGGTAGTTGTGCGGATAGAGATAATTCTGTCCCTTTTCCTCGGCGCCCTCACCGTCAAAATGTTTATTTTGAAGCGCGCGGGGAACGTCTCCCGTAACGCCGCTTTCAACGTCCGCCATAGCCGCGTTTATCGCGTTATACGCGGAATTCGATTTCGGCGCCGTCGCAACCGCTATAACGGCGTTGGCAAGCGGTATTCTCGCTTCGGGCAAACCGACTTGAAGCGCGGTATCGACAGCCGCCTTAACAATCGGTATTATCTGAGGATATGCCAACCCAACGTCCTCGTTTGCGCACACCATAAGCCGCCTGCAAGCGCTCGGCAAATCGCCCGCCGCAAGCAGTCGCGCGAGGTAGTAAACCGCGGCGTTCGGGTCGGAGCCGCGCATGGATTTCTGATACGCTGAAATAGTGTCGTAATGCTCGTCGCCCTCGCGGTCGTAGCGCACGGAATTGTTTGAAAGAATCTGCTCAACGGTGCTGTCGGAAATCTCGCTCGCGCCGGCGCCCTCGGTTAACATAAAGCAGAGTTCTAACATATTGAGCGCCCGCCTTACGTCTCCTGCCGCGGCGCGGGAAATCTTTTTGCGATTTTCCTCGCTCAACGTTATTTTCCCGTCGGCCGAAAGCAGGTTCATCGCCCTTGACAGCACCGAAGAAATATCCTCGACCGAAAGAGTCTTGAACTCGAAGACGGTCGAGCGGCTCAAAATCGCGTTGTATACGTAAAAATACGGGTTTTCGGTGGTGGACGCTATCAGGGTTATATCGCCGTTTTCTATGTAGGAAAGCAGTATTTGCTGTTGTTTTTTGTTGAAATACTGTATCTCGTCGAGATAGAGCAGTATGCCCGCCGCCGCGTCGATACCGCCAATTGAAGCGACAATTTCCTTGATATCGGCGGTCGAGGCGGTCGTCGCGTTAAGGTAACAAAGCTTCTTTCCGCATTTTTCGGCGATTATTTTTGCGACCGTCGTTTTTCCCACACCCGACGGCCCGTAAAATATCAGGTTGGGCGTGTCGCCCGATTCAATGATTCTCCGCAAGACCTTGCCTTCGCCGAGCAGGTGCTTTTGTCCCGCGACTTCGTCGACGGTTTTTGGTCTTATTCTGTCCGCAAGGGGTGCCGCCATGTTTTCGCCTCCAAATCTTTATAGTCTTATTTTACTATATCCCGCGGTCTTTTTCAATACAAATAAACATATAAATTATAAGCGTCGCGTTATGGGGGATTTTATGAAGAAAACACTGTTTATCAAGAATACCGCTTATCTTACCGCGTCTTCGCTTGTTTTAAGGTTTGCCGGTATCGTTTTTAAGGTCTGGCTCGCCGCGCGGATAGGAGCAAAGGGTATGGGACTTTATCAGCTCGTCTTTTCGCTCTATCTTCTCGCCGCCGCTTTTGCGACCGGCGGCATCCCGACCGCGGTAACGCGCCTTGTCGCGGGCGAATCGGCGCTCGGAAGCAGAGACGGCGTAAAGAAAATACTGTCGGTGGCGTTTAAGGCAAACCTGCTTATTTCCGCCGCTACCGCCGCCGTTCTGATTTTCGGTGCAAACCGTCTTTCCTTATTTCTCGTCGGCTCGCACGACGCCGCGGCGTCGATAAAAACACTTTCACTTTGCGTTTTCTTTACCGGTGTTTGCTCGGTTTTCAAGGGGTATTTTTTGGCTCGCAGAAACGCCGCGCCCCTTACCGCCGCGGGACTTTTGGAGCAGTTTTCGCGTATATTCATTACCGCCGTCACCGTCGCGGCGGTATATTCAAAAGGTCTCTACGCCGTATGCGCCGCGGTTTTTATCGGTGATACCGCGGCGGAGTTTATCGCCGCGGCTTACTTGTTTTTCCGTTACCGCGCCGACAGAAAGCGGCTGCCGGAAGGCGACCGCCGCTACGAAAAACGCCCGATAAAAGCGCTTTTTCATATATGCGCTCCGCTTTCCGCCGGCAAATACCTGAATTCTTTTCTTCGCACCGCCGAAAACACACTTGTCCCAAAGGCTCTCAGCGTATTCGAGGGCAAAAACGCCCTCTCGCTTTTCGGCGCGATAAAAGGAATGGCTTTGCCCGTTCTTCTGTTTCCGTCGGTGATTTTAGGCGCCGTGTCCACTTTGCTTATCCCAGAAATGAGCGAGGCGAAACAGCGGCGTCAGTCGGGGCTCGTGCGTTGCGCCGTAGAAGAAATATTGCACGCCGCGGCGGTTGCGGGCTTCATTTGCGCGGCGATTTTCGCGGTTTGCGGGCATAAAATAGGCGAATTGCTCTATAAAAGCGACGAGGTCGGCTTTCTTCTTACCGCGCTTTCGCCGATAGTACCCTTAATGTACGCCGACAGCCTTTGCGACGGTCTGCTGAAAGGGCTCGACCAGCAGTCGTTTACTTTCAGGGTTTCGGTATCGGACTCGGCGGCGCGCATAGTTTTGATATTTTTCTTCGTCTCCCGCACCGGGATAGCCGGTTTTATCGGTATTATGTACCTTTCTAATCTCGCTACCTGCGCGCTTAACGTACGACGGCTCATAAAAATAAGCGGCGCCGCGGCGGACCTTAAACGCACGGTCATTATTCCCGTACTCGTCGCCGCGCAGGCGTCACTCTTTTCAAAACTGATACTCGATATTTTTTCGCTCTCCGATTTGGTTTACATAATTCTTTTGTGTTGTGTTTGCCTGCCGGTCTATTTTCTCGCGCTTTGGCTGCTCGGTTGTATGAATTTCATAAGTCTCGGACGAATACGTCCGCATAAAAAATACGCCGCGCCGATTACCGGAACGTCCTTGATAAAATAAAACGAGAAGACCTTTATCGCCGCCTTTGCGGCGCTGTCGGTAACGATGATAAACTGCGCCGTTCCCGCGGCGTAAAGAATTGTAAGCGCGAGTGCAGCAAGCAATACTTTTATCGACGCTTTGTTTACATAAAACATAAGCGCTAAAATCAGCGCGAAGACAGGGAAGGCGAGGATAAACCCTCCGCTCGGTCCGAAAACCGTGGCGGCTCCCGCGCCGAAGCTGTAAAACACCGGGACTCCCGCGGCGCCGAGACAAATATAGCAAAGGTTTGCCGCAAAGGCGATTTTAGGGTCGGTCAGAAACGCCGTCAGGGCGATGGCGAAGGTTTGAAGCGTTACCGAAACGGCAAAGGGCGTTGGTACCGGTATTTGTGAAAACGCCGTGATAAGCGCGGTAAAGAGCGCCGTAATACATATACGCCGTATGTTTTTTGCCCTATTCATAACTGCTTACAGTCACCTCGCCGCTTGAAAGCAACACCGTTTTGCCGTTTTCCGTTACGATAAGCTCCGCGTTGTCACCGATTCCGGCAACCTGCGCGGTGTGGGTATCGCCGTCCTTTTGGTAGGTCACACGGCGCCCGTCAAGCATATTTCTGCGCCGGTATTCCGCGATATGCGGCATTTCGGCAATATTTTCATAATATTCCTTAAAGCTTTTAAGAAATTCGTTTATGAGCGCACAGTATGAAAGCGACGGGGGAGCGGGGGTGTCAAAGAGCGCGCCCGCTTTTTTCGCTATATCGGCGGGAAAACCGCCCTTCGGCGTCGCCACGTTTATACCGACCCCTAAAACCGCGTATTTCAGCGCGCCGTTCTCGGCGTCAAACGCACCCTCGGTCAGTATTCCGCAGACTTTTTTGCCCGAAACGTAAACGTCGTTTACCCATTTGATTTCCGCCCTTTTCCCGGTAAGCGCCTCGATAGCCCTCGCCGCGGCACACGCCGCCGCAGTGGTTATTTTAAGGCATACCTCCGCCGAAAACGCGGGTCGAAGCAACACCGAAAAGTAAAGCCCGCCCACAGGCGAAAAGAATGAACGGCCGAGCCTTCCTCTGCCGCCGGTCTGTTTTCTTGCGACGGCGACTGTAAACTCCGGCGTATCGCCGGAACTTAATTTTATATCCTCGTTGGTAGACGCGGTTTCATCCTTGAAAATCAGCTTTTCAGCGCAAACCGTGTTTTTGAGCTGTTCCTTACAAAGCCTTGTGTTATAAGGGCTGAGCATATATCCGTCCACCGAGCCGGATATGAAATACCCCTCGGCACGAAGCGCGTTTACCGCTTTCCATACGGCGGTCCTCGATACGCCGAGCCGGCTCGCAAGCACACCGCCGGACACGGTTTTGCCCTTGCATATTTCTCTTAATACGTC
>JAFZIW010000041.1 GCA_017554125.1 Clostridia bacterium
GGTACTCTGGAATTTTACGCTCAACCGTAAAATCACATTCAAATCGGCGGCAAACGTACCGATAGCCATGCTTAAAGTCGCGGCTTACTACGCGGTTTTCGCCCCGCTTTCGACCTGGTGGACCAAGTTTTTCACCGAAAAAGCCGGTATCAACGAGTATATTGTCGTTATTGTTACAATGCTGATAAATTTTGTTACGGAGTATCTGTATCAACGGCTGTTCGTATTCGGCAAAAGCATTGATACCGCGAAATAATATTCTGAGCCTACGCCGACGAAATTTTCTGTTGACAAACCGGATTGTTTTTGGTATAACCGTTCCGTAAATTGAATAATTATCTTTATAGGCAGCACTACAGTGATGTAGTTACGCAAAGCTATAGGGGCTCAAAGAGTCAGCCAGTTGCAACGTTTTGTTGTGACCGGCTTATTTTTTTAACTTCCGAAAACCGCAGCGACGACGCCGGTTTAAGCATTCTTATCCCATGTCGGTTTCTTCTTTTGAAAGGCGTGTTTTGCGCATTGTTTTCGTTTTGCGGATTGCCTCGACGTGTTGACTTTTGGAAACCTTTGTGCTATAATTTTCTATTTGGTAGGGAATACAATTTTTTAGTATATAATATTAATATAAAATTAGCATCGGTGTTTTGCCGTGCGGAAAGGGAAAATTCATGAGCTTTTTCGGCGTTAAATCCGATAAGAAAAGCGAAAAAGAGCTACGGACGAATTTTGTGCTGATTTGTCTGCTGGCTTTGGCGTTTATATTCATTTTGCTCATGTCCTCCGCCGCATGGTTCGCACGCAACAACAGAACCGCCGCTACCGGTCTTGAAGTTGCAGCCACAACCGACGCGTACGATCTGCTCGTTGAACACGTCGGCGAATACGATACCGGTTACGAAAGAATAACCGGAGCAAACGGACTTAAAAGCTCGCTTAACGCCGCCGGATACAGTCTTACCGAAACCGATATGGCGCACGCGGCAAAGCTCATGTTTGAACTTACCAATGAACACGTCTATGACGGTCACAGGTATCTGATGCCCGGCGCGTACGGCTCGCTTACCTTCTATCTTCGCCCGAAAAACGCCGGTAACATATCGGTGACCTTTAACCTGTCGCGCGAGGGTTATACCACCGTTACCGACGCGCTTGACAACGTTTCGGTCGTACCGGTCACAAATACCCGGGCTATCAATATGCTTGAAGGGCATTTGCTTTTCTTCACCGGGCGTACCGGCGCCACGTATGAAAACTACGTTTATACCGGGCTTATTCAAAACGATACCTTTACATACGACACCTCGCTTCATACCAAGAGTACGAAGCCCGGTTATACCGACTGTTATGAAATAACGCTTTACTGGGAATGGCCGGTAACGTATCATGAAATCAACGATGAAACCAGTACGACAAATCCCGCCGTTACCAAAAAGTATCCGGCGGAGCTTACGACTTACATTGATACGCACCGCAACAACTTCTTCGTGGTAAACGGAAGCAGCAACGTGGTAGACGAGTTGTCCGACGGTTATGACGACGGCGACCAGACGATAGGCGATAACGTTAAATTCATCACCGTTTATATCGAATAGCATTAACGGTATTTTTGCGAAAGGGGGTGCCTTTATGCAGGAAAGCGGCATTTTGAAAACCAAACATATTTCAAAACGCGGAAAGCTTAACGTAATTACCGTGGTTATGCTTTGCGCAATACTGATACTGTCGCTTACGGCGAACGCGTGGTTCGCCATATCGCGCGGGCTCGTTGCTTACGCGCCGATCTCATCGCCTGAAGCTCTGTATATCGGCGCCGGACACCGCGATATCGTAAACGATACTTTTGAAGATATCCGCTATCTTTATTTCAACGGAATAGACGCTACGGACGGCAAAGATTACTACGATTACGTTTTCTGCGTCTACGGAAAATGCGTTTCGGGCTATCTTTTACAGCTGGCTTATACTACCAACAACCAGTTCACCTATGAGATTTACACGGCGAAAGAAGAAACCGTCGCGTCTCCCGGTTCGGTGGCGTATACCACCCATACCGATACCCCGCAAACCTTTTACTATTCGATAGACAGCACGGTAAACAGCGGCAACCCCATCGCCGGACGTTATCTGAACGGCACTACGGTAAACGGCGAGTTTATAGCCAACAGCACCTACCACACCGACACCTACGACACCTACAACCTGGTTGATAAATACGCGGAACCGCTCTACTGGCAAACGTCAGCCGCCATACCCGGCGACGCGAGAGCCGATTTCGTATCTTATTACATACTTCGCGTTTGCATTAACGGCAAAAGCACAAACGACCGCGAAACCGACGTTATCTGTATAACGGCAAAATCTTCCTCGGTAGGCAGTTGAGTATTTTATAAAATTCAAGAAAAGGAGGCGGCGTAATGAAAGAAAACAGTAAGCATGAAAACAGGCTTTCACCGGTCATTCTGACGGTAATGGCTCTGTTCGTTTGCGCTATCGTGTGGGCTTCTTCGTACGCCGCTTACACCAACAGCCGTAACGCTCAGCGCACTATTGCGGTATATGATAAATTCAGCGAGCCGTTTTCCTCAAACTATCTGACAAGAGGTTACAGCCGCGATAACGTAAGAACGCTTTACGTAACCGACTCGGTTCTCGGACCGAACGCTCTTTTGACCGTATCGAACTACGCCCAGGGCATACAAGTCAACCCGTGTCAGACGTTAATCAATTACGTCCTTTCGGCGCGCCTTGTTCGCTACGACGCGCAGTCGGTGGACAGATACGTTCCCGTCACCGCGCAGTATCTTTCCGATAACTCGCTTGACGATTTCACCGTAACGATAATAAAGGGCGGAACAAGCGTCACTCTCGGCGGCAGTACGGTTTCATATAACGGTTTCGCCGGTACGCTTGCCGGCGGAGTTATAAGCTCCGATTCCTATGCGATACACATGAGCAATCATTTTGTAAATCAGCCCGGCGCGCTCTTTCTTGAAGTGACCGCAACGCCGCAGGGCGGCACGTTTTCACCGATAACCGGTATATTCAAAGGCGAGCTCCGGGCACAGGATGCTTCAAACCACTGGACCGGCGGATTCAGCGATACAAAGCTTAATTTGCCGAACGCCTACGACGGCTTCAATTACATCGTTACCGGTACGGGCAGCGGCGTTTGCACGGTTACCTGGGATACTGCGAAGGTCGTACTGAGCAATGAATCGTACATCAACCTTATGGCAATATCCGGCGCGACAAGTTCGAGCGGAAGTATAACCTTCCCGGTCAACTCGAACGACGTTATGCGTTACGACCTGCAATTCTACAAGGTCAATATCACGAATGAGACCTGGTTTGATATGGAAGACAGCGTCGTAACGTTTGATTTTGAATAACACATATTTTTTCACATCACTTCGGGAGTTGAAAAAATGCGGAATATTTTTCTGAAATTCAGCACAACTGAAAAAAGCTACAAAAAGGCAATCCTCGCGATTGCCGCTTCGTGTTTGTGTCTTTTACTGGTTCTGTCGTCAGGCAGGCTTGTTTCCTATGCCGCGGAAGAGCCCGCGCAAACCTACTATATACGTTCCGCAAGTGATTTTATCGCCTACTCCCAGGCGTATGCGTCAGGTTCGCGTAACCCGAAGGACGTTCTTAATATTTCGGTCGATACCGGCGACCAGATAGCCGATGACGGTTATATAAGTCTCGGAACGGCTTCAAGACCTTTCGCCGGCACGCTCAACGTTCCCGCGGTAGGCGTTGATATTTTCCGGCTTTTCAACTGCCCGCTTTTTGATTACATAACCACCGACCTCAGAATAATCGGCAGCGGCAACATTAAGATCATACGCGAGAGCGCAAGCGATTTCCCCGATGCGGGCGTGCTTGTTTCAGGCTCACTTTTTGCAAACCACGTCTTAAACGGCGACAGTGCCGCCAACTGGTCGGTCACGCTTTTGCCTTATACAGGCGACGGTACGGTTTCCTCATCCTTTGAATGTCTTATCGGCGATATCGCGGACAACTGCGATGTCACAATTACCTTTACCGATAACGGCAACATACCCGTGTCTTCTGCCAACTCCGCAGGACTTATCTGCGGCACGCTCGGTCAGAATGCAAGTCTTGCCGTCACAACGGCGGGCACCGGCAGTAATATCAGCGTCACTTCTTCCGGCGGCAATGCCGGCGGACTTGTGGGTCATATGCAAAACGGATCCACGCTTAAATTCAACTCAGGAAACAACAGTCACGTAAACACCGTAACATCAAGCAACGGCTACGCCGGCGGCATCGTCGGCAAAGCCGAAGATATCACCGTTGTTTTTGACGCCGGTGTGTCCGAATATGCAGTTTCGGGCACTGTGACCGGCAAAAGCGGCTCGGGCGGACTTTTCGGATATTACAAAAACACAAAAAGCCCGGAGACCTTTAACCTTGCTCCCTACTCTATCGCTTCAGGTATGCGCATGAACGGCACCACAAGCAACGGCGGCGTCTTCGGATACCTTGATAACACAGGCGCCTCGTTTACCTTCAACGGCAACGCTTCCGGCTCGGAGGTATTCTCAGTGGTTCTCGGCGACGGCACCTACCGCGGCGGCATCTGCGGCACCTACCGTTCGAGCGCACTTACAAACACATTCACAGTTTCCAACACCAACGTATCGGTATCGGCAACCTCCAGCACAGGCTATTCCGGCGGTCTTATCGGCGCAGCAACGGCAAATCCCGCTTATATCGTAATAGCCGACGTTACTACAAATTCACTCAACGTACCGAACGCCGGTATGATAGGCACGCTCGGCGCGGGCGGCTCGTTCGTCGACGTGACCGGTCCTATCGCCGTGATCGGCTCATTTGACGCCGGTATAATCGCAGATATGCCGGAAGGCGTACTTCGCATACGCGGCGTTACCGATTTCAGTTCATACGATAAAAAAGACTGGGTAAGCGGTCTTATAGTCAAGAACCGTGACCGCGCTCTCGTATACGCTTTGGGCGACGGCGAGGGCAACGGCTGGACGCTCAAACGCAACACCGCCGACCACATTGATGATATCCACAGTTGGGGCGAGGTCATCCGCGTTGACGGCACGCTTCTTTCGGAAAGCGATCTGTTCACCGTTGATATGACGGCTCACACCGTAACGGTAAAAGCCGCCGAAACCACTATAGATGACCTCACCGATTTTGGCAAAACCGCACTTAACATCAAACTCAATACCAAAGCCGCGGCGGGTGCGCTCCAATTCACTTCGGGCTCTGCAAACCAGAGCAGCACCCTGCTTTCGGGCACTCTTACGCTCGGCGATGACATCGACCTTTCCGGCAGCGGATTTTTAGGCTTTACGAGAGACGACGGTGCGAACGCGGCATTTTCCGGCACGCTGGACGGCGACGGTCATGAGATAACCCTTGCCATAGGTGAAAAATACGGTCTCAGCGAAAGTGGCGGCGCGCTTTCAGACAGCGGCAACTACGGCAGTATTCACAGACATCTTAAAAACGGCTTGTTTGCCAAGACAAATAACGCCACCGTGACCGACCTTACCATAGGCGGCTTTGCGAGATTCTACGATTCGGCGACCGACAAAGAAGGCGAAATGCACTTCGGCGGTCTTACTGCTTATGCCACGGGCGGACTTGATATGGACGGCATTACGGCGAATTATGATATCGATATTCGCCTCTCCAGCGCATACAACGCGTATTTCGGCGGCCTTATAGGTCACGCGCACGACGACGGTCTTGACATAAGCCTTACGAACAGCAATATCGTACCCACTGTTATAGATAGAACCGACGCCGGCGTAAGCGCCTCGGGTACTGTTACCCATGTTGGCGGCGTTATAGGTCTCGTTGACGCGCTCGACGGTTGTAACCCGCAGTCGGTAAGCTTTGAAGATTCCACGATAGGACTTAATTACACAAAGTCGATAAACACCACCCGCGTTTCCTATTTCGGCGGCGCGATAGCGAAAATTGCCTCTAAAAACGGCTCAACCTCCGTTCCTTACGCGAAAAACACCCGGACAATAACGTTTGACAACATCAACGTCAATATGAACGTCACCGGCGTTGCGGCGGAAACCAAATTCGGCGGAATACTCGGCACGCAGTGGTTCAACGTCGACGTTACGGTTGACGGCGTTACCGTTGACTCCGTAATGACGGCAACCGGAGGACCCGCGAACTACGGCGGTCTTGTACAGACCGCGACCGGTTACTGGAACGTAAAGGATATTACGTTGACACGGGCAAACTATACTCTGCCGGCAAGCGCTTCTTCAACCTTCGGCTTTGTTACCAACAAGTCGTATTCAAATGACGCGGCGCTTTATATTGACGTTGACAATACAAGCACTCATTACGATATTGCCGCTCTCGCCTTCACCTCCAACCCGGGATTCGGTTGGTTCGACGAGATAGTTGCAGACAGTCGCTATAACGGCACAAATATTGAAAACAACGGTCACTCGATAGTATCGGTAAAAACGGCCGGAAGCGTTATTGACACCACCGGTTCAAATTACAATACTTACTTCAACAAGACTGCCTACGGTAAAACCGCCGCGGGAGCGGTCAACCCATACACGCGCTACTATTACAATATCGATTACGCGCGCGCCAACACCGCCACCGCGAAATACAATTTCCTCGTCTGGTCGGTAAAGGAATACGCCCATTCCTCACTTGCGGCATGGTTCCCGTCCTCTTCGACGTTCACCGGAAGTCTTGATATGACGGGTCTTTCCTACTACCCCGTCAACCTTACGAGCAGCGTTACCTTTAACAACGCGACCGTTAAGCTTGATAACAATTTAATGGAAGATAACGTTAAATACGCTTATACAGGCTCGGCGCTCAGAACGACGCGTTCAAGTACGAATCAGCATTACCTTATGCATACTGCGATCTTCCGCAACGCGACGGGCACGCTTCGTGCCAACGGCCTTACGCTTCAGGGCAACGTCCCGAAGCTCTCTGACGCTTTCTGCGGATTTATGGTAGCAAGAACGCTTGGCGCTTCCGAGGAAGGCATCACCAACTGGAACATACAAAACCTCACCTGTGACGGCGTATACGTATCCAACGCCGGCGCCTACTTTACAGACAGCACCTACGCGCCGCTTCTTATAAACAAGGTCGGCAAGAGTACAACGCTTAAACTCCTCGGCGCAGAGCAGTCGACCACCGCTTACGCTACGCCGGTGTCAGCCGGCAAATATGCCGGTTCAAGCCTTATAGGCGACGTCGGCGATACAACCGCGCGCGCTATTTACCTTACTTTCAGCGACCTTAAATTCGACGCGCGTACCACGCACTCCGCGATAGGCAATCTCGATACCGTATACGGCACTGACCGTTCTATATTCAGCCGGGCAACCGTTCTCAACAGCTATCGCTACTACACCGAAAGCAGCGCCACGTACAACTATGAGATAGACGAAGACTGGGAATCTTCCTCTTCGGTGGTACATAACGTAACCTACGGTAAAGAAGTAACCGACTCGGTAGAATACCTCAACAAGCAGAAGAAATATTACGGTTCGGAATACTACACCCACCCGACCACATATAACGCGGCAAGCGAATACTCCTTCTCTTCGGGTTGGCGTCCGTACGTTTACACCGCGTATAACCTCGGCGAGCAGAAGCACGAACTTTCGGTCAACGTAACCTATAACAGCGTTATCGAGGGCTGCGGA
>JAFZIW010000042.1 GCA_017554125.1 Clostridia bacterium
CTCGTCCATCGGAAGCAGTATATCGCCGTAGCGGCGAATGCCGCGCTTATCGGCAAGCGCCGTACAAAACGCCGAGCCGAGCGCGATACCGATATCCTCCGCCGTGTGGTGGTAATCGACGTAGGTGTCGCCCTTGCATAAAACGGTCAAATCAAACCTTCCGTGCGAGGCAAAAAGGGTCAGCATATGGTCAAGAAAACCGCAGCCGGTGTTTATTTCGCTTTTTCCCGTTCCGTCGAGCGAAAGCGAAAGCTTTATATCGGTTTCAGCCGTTTTTCTGTTAATTTCCGCGCTTCTCATAGTATTTCCTCCAACGCTTCAAGCAAAAAGTCGAGTTCCTCTTTGCTGCCGACGGTTATACGCACGTAATCGGTAAGCCTCGGCGTATCAAAATGGCGAACGAGAACGCCTTTTTCTTTCAGTTTAAGGTAGATTTCCTTGCCGGCGACGCCCGCTTTTTTTGCAAAAATGAAGTTGGCGAGCGAATCAACCGCCTCAAAGCCTCTGCTTTTAAGCTGCATAGAAAGGTAATTGCGGTTATTTATTATCTTTTCGCGGCAGTAATCGAAATACTCGCTGTCGCAAAGAGCGCCCAGCCCCGCCGCCTGGCTCATCCGGTTTACGTTATAAGGGTTGGTTGAATACTTGACCCGGTTAAGGTCAGCGATAAGCTCTTTGTTTCCGATAGCGAAACCGAGCCTGCCGCCCGCGAGCGAGCGGGACTTTGAGAACGTCCGCACTATAAGCAGATTATCGTATTTCTTTATAAGGGGAAGTGCCGTCTGCGCGCCGAAATCGACGTATGCCTCGTCAATTACGACTACGTTTTCCGGGTTTCCCTTTACGGTTTTTTCGATTTCCCCGACAGAGAGCGCCTTTCCCGTGGGCGCGTTGGGGTTTGCGATAAAAACGGTTTTATAAACGCCGATATAATCGTTTACGTCGACCGAAAAATCGTCTTTCAGCGGTATTTCGACGGTCGGTACGCCGTAAAGGTCGGCGAAAACCTTATAAAAGCCGTAGGTTATATCGGGAAACGCCGCGCCGTTATTCTCGTCGCAAAACGCGGCAAAGGCGAAATTCAGCGCCTCGTCCGAGCCGTTTGTGAAAATTATTTCATCCTTTTCTATGCCAAACGCCTCCGCCGCCGCGGCGGTAAGCTCGCGGCATTCGGGGTCGCTGTAAAGCTTCAAATCGGCGGCGGCAAGTCGGGCAAGCCGCAAGGCATAAGGCGACGGCGCAAACGGCGATTCGTTTGTGTTGAGTTTTACGTAGCGCCTGTCCTTCGGCTGTTCGCCCGGCGTATACGCCGTAACTTTTTTTATTCTCTGATTTGAAAATTTGCTCATTTCTTCTTCTCCGTACGAATTGTCGCGCTCTTCGCGTGGGCGGTAAGCCCCTCCGCGTTTGCAAAAACGGCTATCTTTTCGGCGACCGCCGCAAGCGCGCTTTCAGTATAATATGTGAACTGCGTCTTTTTAATAAAATCATCGACCGAAAGCGGACTTGAAAACTTCGCCGTGCCGCTCGTGGGCAGGGTGTGGTTCGGGCCCGCAAAGTAATCGCCGAGCGCCTCGGGGCAGTTACGTCCCAAAAAGACCGAGCCGGCGTGACGCACCTTTTCAAAATAACCCCACGGGTCGTCAACGCAAAGTTCAAGATGCTCGGGCGCTATCTCGTTTGCAAGTTCTATCGCCGTATCGAGGTCGCCGGTCACTATTATTTTCGAGTTGCCGTCAATGGCGGCGCGGGCTATTTCGCGGCGGGAAAGCTTTTCGAGCTGTTCCTCTATTTTTTCCGCCACGGCGGCGGCGAGCTCTCCGCTGTCGGTAATCATTACGGCGGTGGCGAGCTTATCGTGTTCGGCTTGCGAAAGCATATCCGCCGCGAGCGTCTCGGGGTCGCTCTTTGAATCGGAAACTATCATTATCTCGCTCGGTCCGGCTATCATATCTATCGAAACCTCGCCGTAAACCTGCCTTTTCGCCTCGGCAACAAAGGCGTTACCCGGTCCTACTATCTTATCCGCCTTCGGTATGCTTTCGGTACCGTAGGCGAGCGCCGCTATCGCCTGGGCGCCGCCGACCTTGAATATTTTATCCACCCCGGCGATTTGCGCCGCCGCTAAAATAGCGGGGTTTATCTTGCCGTCCTTATCGGGCGGGGTGACTATCATTACCTGACGGCAACCGGCAATTTTCGCCGGTATACTGTCCATAAGCACGGTCGAGGGGTACGCCGCCGTACCGCCCGGCACGTAAAGCCCGGCGACGTCGACCGGGACTGTTTTTTGCCCCGTAATCGCGCCGTCTTTTTCTATCTTAAAGCCCTCTCGCTTCTGCTTTGTATGAAAAGCGCGGATATTTTCCGCCGCTTCGCGCATTACCGAAAGAAGCGCCTTATCAGTGCTGTTTATCGCTTCGTTTATCTCCTCTTTGCTTACCTGAAGTTCCGTAAGGCGCGCTTTGTCAAACTTTTCGGTGTAATAAAAAAGCGCTTTATCGCCGTTTGTCCTTACGTCTTCAATTATCTCGGCGACCGTTTTCGCAACGTCCGCGCGTTTAACGGCGCGTTCGAATATTTCCTCGCGCTTAACCGCGCCGTATTCTAAAATCTTTATCATTTTTTATCCTCCGGGACGCTTAAAAGTTTATTTGCTATCTCTTCAATTTTTCCGCTCTTGAAACCGTATGAGGCGCGGTTTGCAATAAGGCGGGCGCTGATAGGCGCTATTTCGTCAATAACCTCGAGGTTGTTTTCTTTAAGGGTCGTTCCGGTCTCGACTATATCGACTATTACGTCGCTTATCCCGAGTATGGGTGCTACCTCTATCGAGCCGTTGAGCTTTATTACCTCGATATCTCTGCCGCCCGTACGGTAATACTTGCGGGCGATATTTTCAAACTTGGTGGCGACCGTAAGCGCGCGGCTCGGGTCGTCGGTATAACCCGCGGGAGCCGCCGCCGCCATACGGCACTTGCCTATTTTAAGGTCGGCGAGCTCGTATATCTCCGGCTCGTATTCAAGCAATATATCCTTACCGGCAACGCCTATATCCGCCGCGCCCTTTTCAACGTATTTCGCAACGTCGGTAGGCTTCACCCAGAAAAAGCGCACCTTGTCTTTTCTGTTTTCAAAAATCAGCTTGCGGTTGTCGTCGCTCATATCTGGAGTACCGATACCGGCGCGGGTGAACATATTAAAGACCTTTTCGCCGAGTCTGCCTTTCGGCACCGCGATATTTACAAAGCCGTCGTCCTTCGGCTTCGCGGCGGAGACGTCGAGCTTATCGGTATAGACCGCAAACCCTATCGCCTTTGAGGCGCGCCCCATTTTTTTCATGAGGTTGTCGTATCTGCCGCCCGAAAGCACCGTATCCGCGACGCCGCCGATATAGCCCTTGAAGACGGTGCCGTTATAGTAGTTCATATCGCCCGTTACCGAAAAGTCCACCGTTATCTTATCCGCGTCCGCTTCAAGCGAAAGCTCTTTAAGCAGGCTCAAAAAATCGTCCTTGTTCTCATCGTTCAGCACGGCGAGAGCCTTTTCAAGGGAAGGCAGAACGGCGGTAATGCTTCCGTGCAAATCGAGAAGGTCTTTAAGCAATTTCGTATACCCGTTTTCGCCCTCGCTTAAAATCGCGTCGCGGTTTTTGAAAGCGACCGCTTCATAAAGGCGCTCGCGCGCGGCGGCGTCATCACTCGCGGCGCAGACCGCCGCTTTTATTATATCGAGGTTTGAAAGAGCGAGAACGTAATCACCGGACAAAAGCGACAGGCTCTCCCTCGCCGTTTTAACGGTTTCAAGAACCGCCTTTTTGTCAACGTCGCCTATACATTCAACGCCCACCTGCGCCATTTCGCGGAAAACCCCGCTTTCTTTTGAAAAGCGGAAAACGTTTTCGTTATAGTAAAGCTTTCGAAACCCGTCGCTGTCCTTGCCGTTCTTGATAATCGAAAGGGTAACGTCGGGTTTGAGCGCCATAAGGCGGCCGCCCTCGGTAAAGGTTATTACGTTATCCGAAATCAGAAAGTCTTTGTTTTTGGCGTAAAGGTCGTATTCCTCAAACTTGCTCATGCGGTATCTTTCAAAACCGCGGTTTACAAACAGTTCCCTTAACGCAAAGGTTATTTTTTCGCTTTTTTGCAATACTTTATCGTTTACAGTCATCATTTTCTCCGTCTTTTCGCGCAAAGAGCTTTCGCGCGGAATTTTGAATATAATACACTTTATCACATTAAAGCGCTAAAGTCAATGATTTTTTCTTCAAAATGCTGAAAAACCGCGAAAAATCGCGGTTTTTTTGTTACAGCAAAGCCGCCATAACGGCTTTGATAGTGTGCATTCGGTTTTCCGCCTCGTCGAAAACAAGCGACTGTTTTCCCTCGAAAACGCCGTCGGTCACTTCAAGACAGGAAAGTCCCTTTCTTTCGCAGACGGCGGCGCCGATTTCGGTGTTCAGGTCATGGAAAGCGGGCAGACAGTGCATAAAGCGGCATTTTTCCGGCGCGGCGCTCATGATTTTTTCGTTTACCTGATAAGGGTAAAGGTCGCTTATCCGCTTATCCCAAGCCGCTTCGCTTTCGCCCATTGATACCCAAACGTCGGTATAAATCACGTCGGCGTCCTTTACCGCTTTTATCGGATCTGTTTCAAAGGTTATTTCAGCGCCGGTCTCTTTGGCGATGTCAAGGCTTGTGTCCGTCAGCGCCTTTTCGGGGAAGTATTCCTCCGGCGCGCAAACGGTAACCCCGAGCCCCATTTTCGCGCATCCGACCATAAGGGAGTTGCCCATATTGTAGCGCGCGTCGCCCATATAAACGAGCTTAATGCCCGAAAGGGAACCGAAATGTTCCTTGACGGTCAGAAAATCGGCGAGTATCTGCGTAGGGTGAAACTCGTTTGTAAGCCCGTTGAAAACCGGGACGCCGGCGTAGCGCGCGAGCGTTTCTACCCTTTCCTGTTCAAAACCGCGGTACTCGATACCGTCAAACATTCTTCCGAGCACCCGTGCGGTATCGGCGATACTCTCCTTTTTGCCGAGCTGTGACGAGGACGGGTCGAGATAAACGGCGTTCATACCGAGGTCCGCCGCCGCCACCTCAAAGGCGCAGCGGGTCCTGGTGCTTGTCTTTTCAAATATAAGGGCTATATTCTTGCCGCGTAAAACGTCATGCGGTATTCCTTTTTTCTTTTTTTCCTTATATTCCGCCGCAAGGTCGATAAGATACCCTATTTCCTCCGGCGTAAAATCGAGGAGCTTTAAGAAGCTTCTGCCTTTTAAGTTCATAGTATTCTCCTTAATGGTTTATATCTACAAGATAGGTGTTGTCTTGATTATAGCACGCGCTTACGACGTCCGCAAGAGCGAGCGCGGTATCGATAGAGGTCATACACGGAATATGCGCGTTCATCGCCTTGCGGTAAAGCAGGCGGAAATCGCCCACCGAGCTGTCCATAACCGCGCCGGTATACACGATATAATTCACGGTACGGTCGCGGATAAGGTCGTAAATATCGCTCGCGTCCCAGATGTTGCGGACGGTTTC
>JAFZIW010000043.1 GCA_017554125.1 Clostridia bacterium
AACGGTCGGCGCGAAGAACGTCGTACATATGAAGTTCACGGATTCGCTTCTCGGATTCCTTTTGGAATTCCTCGTCACTCGGCGCAAAATCGGTATATTTATATCCGAAAAGTTCGTCTGAAATCTCACCGGTGAGGAATACGCGAATATCGGTGTTTTCGTGTATCGCCTTGCAGACAAGATACATACCCATACTCGCTCTGATTGTAGTTATATCATAAGTGCCGAGCAGTTCTATAACTTTTTCAAGCGACGATATGACCTCATCGGGCGTCATATAAACCTCGGTGTGGTCGGCGCCTATAAAATCGGCAACCTGACGGGCGTATTTAAGGTCTATCGCGTCCTCACTCATACCTATTGCAAAGGTTTTAATAGGCTTATTTTCCTTTTTTGCCGCGATAGCGCAAACAAGGGATGAATCAAGTCCGCCCGAAAGCAGGAAACCGACTTTTGCATCGGATACAAGCCGTTTTTCTACGCCTGAAATCAGTTTTTCACGAATCTTTGCACAGGCGGTTTCAACATCATCTTTGCAAATACCATCTGTTTTCCATATTTCGCAGTAGGGTATAAACTTACCGCCCTTATAATAATGTCCCGGCGGAAACGGCATAATTTTTTCCGATAACCCAACAAGATTTTTCGGCTCGCTGGCAAATATAATCGTGCCGTTTTTATCATATCCGTAATAAAGCGGGCGGATACCGATAGGATCGCGCGCGGCGATAAACTCACCGCTTCTGCCGTCATAAATAATACAGGCAAACTCGGCGTCAAAGTGCGAAAACATATCCGTCCCGTACTCAAAATACATAGGAAGTATTATCTCACAGTCACTTTCGCTTTTGAAGGTATAGCCCTTTTTGATTAAGCGGTCGCGCTCGGCTTTGAAGCCGTAAAGCTCGCCGTTACATACGGTTAAGCAACCGTTCAAACTGAACGGCTGCATACCTTCATCGTGAAGCCCCATAATAGACAGTCGGTGGAAGCCTAAAAGACCGTCTTTCACTTCTATAATACGGCTGTCATCAGGACCGCGTGATTTTGTTTTATAAAAGCTTTCTTCTACGGTTTCTCTTACGTAATCTTTACCGCAAAAGCCAAAGACTGAACACATGATTTTTCACCTTATTCTACATCTTGAAGGGCGTCGTAGCCTTCTTCGCCTGTGCGTACTTTAACAACGTTTTCAACGTCGTAAACAAAGATTTTGCCGTCGCCGATATGCCCGGTGTAAAGCACCTTTTTGGCGGTTTCTATAACCGAACGCACCGGCACTTTGCTCACAACTATATCGACCTGAATTTTAGGAAGCAGGTTGGCTTCCACCAAAACTCCGCGGTAGTATTCGGGTTTGCCTTTTTGCACTCCGCAACCGAGCACGTGCGACACCGTCATACCCGTAATGCCTATATCCATAAGAGCGGTTTTAAGGGTTTCAAAGCGCGACTCTTTGCAGACGATTTCAACCTTTGTGAATTTAAGGCTGCTATCGTCAAAGGTAGGCATCTTTTTAACCGCTACCGCTTCTGCTACCGGAACGTCGCCGGTCACCGCTACCGCCTCTTCATATCCGTAATCAATACCCTCAACCGCGGGGGCAAAATCGGCGTATGCGCTAGGCAAACCGTGCTCTGTGCTGTCAAGCCCTTTTATCTCCTCTTCCTCCGATACGCGAAGCCCTACCGTCTTCTTTATAATGATAAACGTAAGCGTCATCATAACGGCGGTCCAGAGCAGTATCGCTAATATGCCGAGAAGCTGAATACCAAAGAGTTTGAAACTGCCGGTATAGAAAAGACCTTTAAGTCCTGCCGGCGCTTTGGGGTTGGCAAGCAGCCCTACCGCGAGTGTGCCGAACACACCGTTTGAAAAATGCACCGCGACCGCGCCGACGGGGTCGTCAACGTGAAGTTTAAGGTCGAGAAGTTCAACGACTGCCACAACGAGTATTCCCGATACCGCGCCTACGATCGCCGCACCTAAAGCATCAAGCGCGTCACAACCTGCCGTGATACCCACAAGACCCGCAAGCGAAGCGTTAAGGCACATTGAAACGTCCGGCTTGCCGTTTTTTATCCATGTGAATACCATTGTAACGCAGGTGGCTACGGCGGGCGCTATCGTGGTGGTTACGAAAATGGAGGCGAGCGACTCACTGTCCCACGCGGCGGCGCCGTTAAAACCGTACCAGCCGAACCAAAGGATAAAACAGCCGAGTGCGCCGAGCGTTACCGCGTGACCGGGTATTGCGTTTACCTTTTTGACCTTGCCGCTTTCTTTATCCTTTATGTATTTGCCAAGACGCGGGCCTACCATTATTGCACCGATTAAAGCGGTAATACCGCCTACCGAGTGTATCGCCGCGCTGCCGGCAAAATCATGAAAACCGAGCTTATATAACCAGCCGTTTTCGTTCCACACCCAACCGGCTTCTATCGGATATACAAAGAGCGATATAACGCCCGAGTATATGCAGTAGGATAAAAACTTTGTGCGCTCCGCCATAGAGCCCGAAACTATTGTTGCCGCCGTGGCGCAGAAAACGAGGTTAAACACAAAGGAGGGCGCCTGACCCGATTGTAGAAAACCGCCAAAGTCTGTTAGTATTTTTAGATTCGGCACCCCTATAAAACCGAAAGCGTAATCTTCCGCCATCATAAGTGAAAAACCCACGAGTACGAACACAACCGTACCAATACAAAAGTCCATAAGGTTTTTCATTATGATATTTCCGGCGTTTTTAGCACGGGTAAAACCGGTTTCAACCATAGCAAATCCGGCTTGCATTAAAAAGACAAGCGCCGCGCCGATTAAAAACCAGATGCCGAAAACCTCTTTTGTAACGGCGCCCTCAACAAATTGAATTATATCGTTTGTTACCATAAATATTCCTTCTTATTTTACGCTGAAAAGAAGATCTCCGTAGGAGGGATACGGCCAGTATTCCTTGGAGGTTACGGTCTCCGCCTCGTCAGCGGCGACACGAAGTTCGCACATTTCGGGAAGCACCGTATCTCTTATCATTGCCGATTCAGAGATTGTATCTTTAGCGTCGCCAAGTTTCATAACCGCGCTTTCGAGTGCGTCGGTTTTCTCGGCTATGGTATCAGCCAGAACTGATAGCTTTGATACTAATTTCTTTTCATATCCGCAGGCGGCGCCGATATCCAGATCTTCTTTAAGTTTAATACTTTTCGCGGTGTGCGCCGTAAACTTGCATACCGCCGGCAAAATCTGCGTTTTTGCCATTTCAATCATCGTGTTTGCCTCGATCGTTACCGTCTTACAGTAGTTTTCGAGCATAATCTCGCAACGTGAATTAAGCTCTTCAACCGTAAACACCTTGTGAGACGTGAGCATATCAACGTTTTTCTTATCAAGCAAGTGCGGCATACAGTCGGCAGTCGTGCGGTAGTTAAGAAGCCCGCGCTTTTCGGTTGCTTCTTTTATCCACTCGTCGTCATAACCGTTGCCGTTAAATATAATGCGCTTGTGATCTTTGATCGTCTTCTTGATCATATCGTGAAGCGCGGTTTCAAAGTCATCTGCTTTTTCAAGCCGGTCGGCGTAGATTTTAAGACTTTCCGCAACCGCCGAGTTAAGCATGATGTTAGCGCATGCGATAGAGTTAGACGAGCCGAGCATACGGAACTCAAACTTGTTGCCGGTAAAGGCGAAGGGTGAAGTTCTGTTTCTGTCGGTGGTGTCGCGGTTGAATTTAGGCAGTACGTGAACGCCTAACTTCATTTCCGCTATCTTCGCGCCCTTATAAGGCGTGTCGGTTTCTATAGCTTCAAGAACGGCGCCCAGTTCATCGCCTAAGAACATTGAAACTACCGCCGGAGGCGCCTCGTTGGCGCCCAGTCTGTGGTCGTTGCCCGCGGTGGCAACCGAGATACGCAAAAGATCCTGATAATCGTCAACCGCCTTTATAACAGCGCAAAGGAAAAATAAGAATTGCGCGTTCTCATAAGGCGTTTCGCCGGGGGATAAGAGGTTTTGTCCCTCGTCTGTGGCAATAGACCAGTTGTTATGTTTGCCGCTGCCGTTTACGCCCGCGAACGGCTTTTCGTGTAAAAGACATACAAGACCGTGCTTTGCGGCGATTTTTTGC
>JAFZIW010000044.1 GCA_017554125.1 Clostridia bacterium
ATCGTAATCAAATAAACTCAGCACTATTGACGACAGTACGGGAAGTATATTAAACAACAGGAAAAAAATCATAAACGGCATCATTATAAAGTGAAAGGCAACATTCTCGCTCTTTGAATAAATACCCGAACTCTTGCCTAATTTTTTTCTGCCCATTATATCACCACAATTCTTTTAATAGGTATTTGATATCGATTATCTGTTTTCGTACTGAAGCCATTTTCTTTCGATTTCTTTATTTGCTTCTTCACTGTATTTCATAAGCATCTGTTTTGGATTACGGTTGTTTTCAACCACATTCCAGAAGCTCTGATAAACCGAACGCGAAACGTAGTAACTGCCCGGATACTCCGGAACTTCCTCTATCTGTTTCATGGCTGTAATTATCGTATCTCTCATGTCCGCGTCCCACTCAAGCGAAGAGAACGCCTCTACGTTGGAGAGCGATACACGTCCTGTAGGACCGAGTATCGATTCTATCTCGTTTGAAAAAGCGAGTTGGGTTTCCATTGACGTCCACCATTTAAGGAATTTCCACGCGGCTTCGGGGTTTTTGCTCGCTTTAAGTATTGAACACGCGGTACCGCCGCCGGAGGTAATATGAGAAACCGTACCGTCTTCCCTGACCGTTCCGGGAACGAGGGCTACGCCCCAAAGTCCGTCAATTTCAGGCGCCGCCACTTTAAGCGTGGTATACATCGTATGCGTCGAAATACCTATCGGGCATGAGCCTGTACGGAAACGGTTATAAAAATCAAGTGTTCTCGGCATCTTTAAGTTTGTATAATAATCGGTCCACTCATTAAAGGTTGCCGCCGCCTCGGGGCTTGACAGGTTTGTGCTTCTGCCGTCTTCGGTATAAAGCTCTATTCCCTTTTGCAAAAGCAAAGTCGGGAAAAGGTTTATGCTTCCTATTCCGGCGTTCGCCTGCGCCATACTGGTCGCAGTATTGTTGGGCATCCAAGCCGTAAGGTTATTTGTCGCAAGCAGTCTGACGACCTCTTCAAAATCCGACCAGTTTTCGGGAACTTCAAGACCCATCTGCTCGAATATATCTTTCCGGTAATACATCAGATAGAACGACTGAGTATCGGGCAAGCCGTACAGACCGCCCTTGTAGTAATACGGGAGCGCCGCGTTTTCGCCGAAGTTTTTGAGCACTTCATCCACATCGTCGAAATTACTCATATCATACAGTACCCCTCGCATTGCCAGGTTTACCGGCTCCGACCGGGAGTGCTGTAACAGGCAGTCGGGTCCTTTGCCCGAAAGTACCGCCTGCACCACCGAAGCGTTTACAAGCTGAATATTGACCGCGATACCGTTATCCGGTGAAAACGAGGTCTGAATAAGCGAGTTTAATACCTGCGCCTGATCACGTCCCCAGTTTACCCAAATGGTTATACAGTCAACGCCCGTTTCGGCAAGGGAAATATTGTTATAATCCATAGTAAAGGAGATAAAAAACCTTTTAAGGGTGAAGCCGACGCTGCCGAAAAAGCCAGGTCGGTCAAACGGTTCCTTCTCATCCTTTGAAATAAGCGCGATTTTATCAATATCCAACGGCATTTCGCTCATTTCGTAAAGTACCGACGCAAGCGAAGTATATCTTGAATAATAGGTGTCCTTATATCTGTGCGCTGTGTAGCGGTTATCGAACATCAGGCTCAAAACCTGGTCCATATTGTTGATTATGGAAATATAAGAGCCGCTTCGCTCACCAGTGATCTCCTGCAAAGTTTTGCTTGCCTTTGTAAGCTTTTCGTGTATTGCTTTAAGGCGTTTCGGCATATCTGTTATCTGAGAAAACAGGTCGTAGTCGCGGTAAATATCAACCGTTTCGCCCGTTATCATGGTAATATCAATATAAAGCGAACTAAGCTCCGCCACCGACTGTTTAAGCAGGTCTCTTACTTCAGCGATTTCGCCCGGCACAACCGTAAGCGACAGCTTATGCTTACCCGCCGTAAGGTATATGAGATATGGGTCGTTATTCTTATCGGCAAATATGCTTTCTTCCCACTTGTAGGAATAGGAAAAGCCTATTTCCTGCGCTTCCTTAAAGGGCGATTCACCGTCTATTTTAAGACTTCTGTAAACCTTTGCGCCGAGTATGGCGCTTTGACGGTACATAAACGCAAGGCTGTAATAACCCTCTTTAAGTTCAGGGGTTATCCAGGTAAGCGTTTCACCGTTGGTTTTCCAGTTTCCGCCGCCTATGTAGTTTACAACGCTGTTAGTTGCGCTGTAAGGCGTTATCTGACAACTGCCGTTATCGCTCTTGGCTCCGAGCCAATAGCTTGTTTTGATTATCGCATCCTCGCCCTCAATTATTATCGGGTCGCCTTTATAAAGGTTTGAATTGCCGGGTGATTTATACTTCGCGGCATTATTCTTTGCGCCGAGCGTAAATGATTTTATTGCAAATTCACCGATGGATTTTGAAACTGTAAAATCATGGGAGCCGGGCGTAAGGTGGATATAATACGGATTATTTGTCCATTTTGTTACATCCGTCACCTCGGCGAAATAGAAATCGCCGTAGGGTATCTGCTTCGCGGCAAACTGATTCCCGAGACCGTCTTTTCTGTAATTTTTCCCGTCGATTTTCTCGTTTACGTAGATTCTTGAAAGCGAGAATTTGTTTGCCTCGTCAAACGGAGCCGAACCGTCAACTTCAAGCTTAAACTCAAGCGCGGTGGTGAGGCTGTCGGTCGCCTTATAATTAAAGCCGATACTGTAAAGCGCGTCTTCAGTAACATCAACCGTAAAGGTGGCCGGCGTATCGGTTACGTTCGCATTTACCTCGGTCTCAATACTTTCCTGCGCATAGCCGGTTTCAGAAAGGCTTTCAAGGTATGCTTCATAATTTGTGGATGAATCAGAAGTTGCGACAATTTCCTCAACCTGCGCTAACTCGGCAGGCGTAATATCGCCGTCTTGTGCTTCATCGGCATACGCCAAAACAGCAAAAGACGAAAATATTACGCCTACTGCCAAAATTAAAGACAACAGTCTAATTTTGCTTCTGTTCATCGTTATTCCCCTAATCTGAAATAATTTAATTTGCACGGGGCGGAGCTTCCGCCCCGTGCTTTTTCGCGGTCAAAAACCGCTTAATGCTTAATAGTTGTCGTCAAGCCAGTATACACCCATTGGAGAATCGTCAAATGCCGCTACCGCCGTGACGAGAGCTTCGCGCGAATAGGCATACTTCATATTACTGCTGTCATTGCTACCGCCGTAGTTCATAACACGCGGTGAGTCAATGCCGCCGATGTTACCCTTCTTCTGGAAGTAGGTGTTGCCGTTTACCGTAAGGTTGGCGTGCTTTGCCGGGCCATCGTCTGAACTCCAATACCAAACAACCTGTGCGTTGCGGGTGCAGTCAAAAATATTGTTCTTGATTTCAAAATTAGCACCGCTGCCCTCTGTAGTTATTTGCATATAGTTGTTCTTTGAACCGCAGATGTTAGAAATACGCCAACCGTCGTCACAACGGTCATAAGAGCCCCAGCCGTAACCGGCGTTTCTAAGCACGTTATCGTTAAACTTGATATCCCACATCCTGTCGCTACTCTTCTTTGTGAAGAACTCGATATTATACGTGCATCTCTCGATAACGTTGCGCTCGAAATACATATATCTGAAGGTGTATGCACTTGAAGATGAGCCGTAGGACTGGAATGTAACGCCCGCGTCATAGCAATCGTGAACGTAGCAATCCTGAACGCGACCGTTCGAGTAACCGTCGCCAAACTCAATACCGTTGCCGAGCCTCGACCAACCGTCACTTTCGTGTGAAAAGCCGCCGCCGATATAGGCAACTTCACATTTCTTTATAAGCACATTGCTGCCGCCGGAAACACCCTTTATGCCGTGAACTCCGCCATACATTACGGCGATATTGTTCATCGTGGTAATGCCGGCTGTGGTATTATTTGTACCATTGGCTATCTGAACTACCGCTCTGTGGTCGGTGGCAATTTCAATGCGGGAGAATCTCGTGGTCGGGTTGGCTACCGAGTAAACGTAAATCCTACCCTGCGTGCTCATACCGCTAAGCGTTGCAGTATAGCTACCGGTCTTGTAAGGCGAGAAGTATTCAAGATCACTGTCAAGATCCGAAGCCGAGAAGGAATAAGTTGTATCGGTTGCCTTCTTAGCAATACTCTTGCCGTATGAAAGGTTGCCCTTGTTATCGTAGAAATAGATCATTGCGGCGTTGGTGTTGGTAGACGCTGAACCGGAATTGTAGGTCGTATACCAGATATGCGAACCGCTGGAGGTTTCATACCAGGCGTTAGAGGCATAGTTTTTAGCCGAACCGGAGATAACCGGCTTATCGCCTGTGCCGTATGCCGCGTAATGAACGCCGGATTTAAGCTGAACAACATAATCGTCGGAAAGCGAAGTAGAACGCCAGGTATCACCGCGCTTTAAGTAGATAGTATCACCGGCTGAAGCTTTGCTGTTCGCCGTGGATATCCACTTAAGCGGATGTTGGGCATCCTTACCGGTGTTACTGTTGTTACCTTCGGACTCTGAAACATACCAAGACGTTCCGCCCGCAACGTAACCGCTTGAATCGTTCTTAACGTCAATTACGTTTTTGAGCATATATTCGGCTTTTGCCTGAGCAGCGCCGTCAAATATGCCTTCGTAATTGAGATCCTTGATCTTCATATGAACAAGGTCTTTTACGTTGATTGCGCCGTCGTCGTTCGGGTCATAGTCGGGATCGATCAAATTGTATGCGCGCTTGCCGATAATGGCTTTGCTAAGATTGCTAATACGGGTGGCATAAGAATTTCTGTCAAAGAAATCGGAAGGAACCTTTACAATAGCGCCGTTTACCGTACTGTAATCATTTGCCTGGTTAAAGCCATACCAACCGACAGCCACAAATTTGCCCATACTGTCGTTAGTTTGCTGATTATATAAAACAGGATACGTATCACCGACGTTCGGAACCACGCCGTAAATACCGTCGGCAAGGATCGGGTTAAGCTCGCCTACGATGTTGCCGCCCACCGGACTTCCGC
>JAFZIW010000045.1 GCA_017554125.1 Clostridia bacterium
GACAATTCCATACTGTCCGAAAGCTTCGATTTGACCTCGGTAGATCAGAATCTGTACGAAATAGGCCGCGCCGCCGCCGAAATTCTCCATAAAAGAATTCTTAACCCGTTTAAGAGTTACGAGCATATTTTCGTACCCGTTAAGTTGATAGAACGCGGCTCGGTAAAGCCCTGCGCCGATGGCAAATTTTAATAAGCCCCTATAAGCAAAGCTTCCTTTGCGGTATCGCCGCAAAGGAAGCTTTTATTTGTTTGAAATTATGAAATTTTAACGTTTTTAAGGATCAAACCTTCTATGGCGTCCTCGGGATAATTTTTGAATTTTGTCTTTATGTTCAGATTTTCAAAGTAAAAATCCGATAAGCGGTACTGGTCCGGCTGCGGTCTTACGTTCAAAAATTTATCGCATTCGATATCGGAATTTTTAACAACAATCCGGTCGGCGTAGGACATCGGTATACTGTCCCTGCCCTTCAGGTCGAAAAACTGTTTCCAGGGGTTTATATTCATAAAATCGGTTACCCTGCCGTTTGCGTTTTCAACCGTGATATACTCGTAATGCTGAGGCGTGTCGGTACGCATTTTCAGCCATATAAGCTGATATGCGCTATTGATTTTCACGTTCCTCAAATAAATATTTTTGTTATGTACGGACTCGGAGCCGCAGGTAAGACAGCTGTGTACAAAATCGTATACGCAATCCTCTATCAGAACCCTCTCGTTCGCGCCGTTTTCAGGCGCGGTATCGGCGTAAGGTCCCTTGCCGCCTTTAAGGGCTATGGCGTCGTCGTTGACGTGGAAACGGCAGTTTTTGATAAGTACGTCGGAACATGCGTCAATATCCACCGCGTCCGTACTCGGCGCCGCCACCGGCTTTATGGGCGAATAAACGTAGCAGTTTATGAATTTTACAAAACGGCACTTATAAAAATGGTCGGTCCAGAAATGTGAATTCTGAAGCTTAAGCCCCGATACGAGTACGTTCGTACTGTTGGAAACGAACAAAAGCCGCGGGCGCTGTTCATCTTTGTTGGTGCATTTCGGATTCCAGCGTCTGCGAAGCCAGAACGCTTCCCAGGACTTTTGACCGTTGCCGTCTACCGTTCCTTCGCCGCATATCTTTATGCCGTCAACGCCGTCAGCGTTGATAAGCGCCGGAAAGTACCTGCAGGATTCGCCCTCTATTCTCGTCATGCAGAGCGGATAATCGGATATATCCGCACTGCCTTTGAGAACACCGTCTTTCTCGATATAAAGATTTACACCGGGTTTGAAAAACAGCGCGCCTGTGTAATACGTACCTTTCGGCACGACCATAACGCCGCCGCCGTTCCCGGAAATCTCGTCTATCAGCGCCTGAAATTTTTCGGTATACACCTTTTCATCGTCTACTATACCGTAGTCCGTTATAACATACCGTTTACCGAGTTCATCCGGTTTTATATCTGGAATATCGTAAAACCATTCGCTTATCGGCGTATTATCCGGAAAAAACTCTTGACCCATTAAACTGTACCTCGCTTAAAATTCAATTTCGACGGTTATGATTTTACATTTGCCCGCCGTTATTTCAAACTTGTTGCCGTCGGCGGCTATTTCGGAGATCCTTTCCTCGTTAAGATTGCAAAGGTATGCCTTCTTAACGTCCTTTATAAAGGAAATCTCGGTCGTCTGACTTTCGGCGGTAGGATTGAACAGACGGAGAATGAGCGTGTTCCTATCCTCGCTCTTTTTGAAAGCCGACATAACGAATTTACTGTTGCTTATACTGTAAAAACTGCTGCCCGGCTTATACTCGCCGCACTTATGCGCCGCCGTCTGCATAACGGAAACGCCGGCGTTGAACTTCTGCGCCTCGACGTATACGCCGCCTTCATCCCAGTCGCCCTTATGCGGATAAAGCGAATAGGTGGCGGTTCTCATACCCTGACACTGACCGCCTTCCTGCTCCGGAAAATCGTTTATCGCTCTGCGCTCGGTACAAATACGGTTTTTAACGCAACGTAAGAGCGTAAGCGCCAAAGTCGCGTTGCCGTCGTCGGAAAGCTCGTATTCGGTAAGCGAATTGTTTATGAAAGCAAGTCCGCTCTTACCGTTTGTAACGTCAACGAAGGTCTGCTGCGGCAGAGTTTGCATATCCTGCCAGTATTCCTTGCCGGATTTTTTAGACATAACGGGTCGCTTATCAACCCCGAAATGACCCGCGGCGTAGGAATAATCGGCGCAAAGTCCGGTGGGATAAAGAACACGAAGTCTGTGATCCTTAATATTATTATCTATTTCGACCTTAATGTCAAGTCTTCTGCTTCCTTTGGTAAGAGTAAGATAGGATTTTATTTTCAGTATATCTGTATCGTCGCTGCGCTTTGTGCCGGAGCCGAAGAAGCATCCGGGTCTGTCGCCGTATTTCGGAAGCTCCATATTAACCGCTATGCCTATGGTCGCCGCAAGGTCGCCGTTATTCTCGCACCATACGCTCGCGCCGTTGGCGGTAGACAGATATGTGCGGTTGTTAAAGGGCGGAAGATTTATCCAATAATCGCCGACCTCGCCGGTATCCTCGAAGCAATGGAGATTTTTATACTCCGTACCCGTCTCTTTATCGGTCAGGTTAAAGGTGCCGTTGCTGTTGATTTCAACCTTCAAGAATTCATTTTCCATACGGTCGGACGCCTGCGCTATCTCGTTACCGTAGGTGGTGCGCTGATAGGAAGGTCCGCAAATAAAGGCGCGGTCAAATCGGCGCTTGTTATCCACCCTGTAAATCTTAAAGCCGCCTGCCGGTATTACGCCGCTGTCAAGATACACAGTATGGGTATCGGCATGGAACGGCCACGGACGGGAGTTCAAATCATGCAGAATGCGTATTCTGCTTTCTTTGCTTATCCACTGCAAATCGACTTTATCGCCGTTTTCATCGACCATTGTAAAGTCCCACGCGCTGTATTCCTTCGGTATATCCACCGCGACTTTGAGTATCTGCGAAACCGGGAACGGGAGCGGATTAAAGGCGAAAAGCAATACGTCATCATCGGAAAACGCGCTTAAATCGGCTCGCTTTATCAGTTCGGAAAAACCGCGGTCGAACGCGTTATCCGCAAGCTCTTCCGCCTGTTCCATACGGAACATAACGTCTCTCGCCGTTTTATCCTGGGTTACGCCGTTTATGGAATCATGGGCGTGAGATTTAAGGAGATACTCCCAGGCTTTGCCTATAAAGTCTTTATCGTAATCGCCGCCGAGCATCATTACGGCGGAATTGACCGGCTCCGCTTTATAAATAAGCAGATTCTGCGCTTTTTTATTCGCCTGTTTTATATAAAGGCGGGTTGAAAGCGCGTTGCCGGAAGTGGCGGATGAAGGACCGTCACGAAGCTCTCCGGTTATGGTGCGAAGCTTGCTGTAATCAAGTTTTTCTTTGAAATCTTTAATGTAATTTTGGATGGTAGAATGTGAAAAATCATAGTCTTTGAATTCTTCATTCGCTTTTTCTATTATTTTATCGAGTTCCTCGATAACACCGGAAAAATCGCATCCGGCGGGGAAAAAGCGCACTTCGGGCACAAGGGTATTATCGGTACCCCTTATGCACGACGCCACGGTTTCCTTTATCGTTTCGGGATAGAATTCCTCGCTTTCGTCAA
>JAFZIW010000046.1 GCA_017554125.1 Clostridia bacterium
TATGAAAAACTGACTGTAGGCACCAAAATCAGGGTTACCGGGAAAAAGTCGGAATGGTCAGGCGAAATTGAGATAACCAATGCGAAATTTGAAATAATCGACGGCAATTACATCGCCGAGCCTGTTGACATTACCGGACTTATCGGTGCTGAAAAACTCGGCGAGCATCAAAACGAGCTTGTGAAATTCAGCAAAATGACCGTTGAGCCCAAGACCGATAAAGACGGTAACGAATCGGCATACCTTTACGGGTGGGACGGTTCCGGCAAGGAGGGCGACGACCTTTATTTTGACGCGTCCTCAGACGGCAAAACCGTGACGTTTACGGTTGAATCATACCTTTGCGGTCAAAATACCGAAGTTTACAAGGCGGTAAAGGAACTTCAAATCGGCAAAACCTATGACCTTACCGGTTTTCTTTACTGGTACAACGGCGCCAACCCGCATATCGTCGCCGTTACTCCCGCGGAATAAGTCCGCTTAAAACGGTTTATATAATTTGTTATTACGGTAAACAAACAGTGTGAAATAACACTGCTTCGGTATTCAAAAGCGCGCCGCATGGCGCGTTTTTTTTTCGGAAAATATGATTAAAATAAACCAAACGGAATTTCGGGCGATTTGTTTTTTGCGTTTGCGCATTCGCTTTTCGTTGCAATTACAGCTCAGGCGTGATATAATCATTTTGTATGTTCAAAAGATCAAACGTGAAAGGTTATTGTATGAGTACGTTGTTAAGAAATGCGCTTAGAAAAATAACTCCGCTCAGAAAAACGGTAGGCTTTTTCAGGAAAATCACCTATCCGAAATACCGTAAACTTTACGACGGACTGTCGGAAGAACTCGGTGTAGCCAAAGCGGAAAACGCCGCTTTGCAAAATGAGGTCGTACAGTTGCGCAGAAGCGTTGAGTTGCTTGAAAAGAACGTATCGGATTTTGCGGCAAATCAGTATAGGGTAAGTCTCTCGTTTAAGCGCAATCTTGATATGTTCAATCTTGCGACAAACCGTCTGCTTTACGATAAGGAGCTTGATAGTATTCCTGCGGACGAAAGCTTTAATCCGAAGGTTTCGGTAATCGTGCCGGTCTTTAACGGACAAAAATATGTTAAAACCGCGATTGAAAGCGCGCTTGCTCAAACGTATAAAAATATAGAGATAATTGCCGTAAACGATGGAAGCACCGACAATACCGACCAAATACTTCGCGCCTACGGTGAAAGAATCACTTATCTTAAAAAAGAAAACGGAGGCGTTTCATCCGCGCTTAACGCGGGTATCGCCGCAATGACCGGTGATTATTTCGCGTGGCTCAGCCATGACGATATGATCGAGAGCGACCATATTGAAAGACTCGTCCAATATCTGAGACATCATAAGGGCGAAAAGGTTATACCTTTTGCCGCTTTCAAATTTATAGATGAAAACGGCGAGCTGTTGACCGAAGCCACGCTGAATGCGCGGTTGAATATGTTTGATTATAAAACGTCGGTAACCGATAAATACGCGCCGCTTCTGTTCGGCGAAATAAACGGCGGCTCTGTACTTATTCCGAAAGAGACGTTCAAAAAGTACGGTATGTTTGATGAGAACAGGCGGATAACGCAGGAACGCGATATGTGGTCGCGTCTTATCGGTGAATACCGCTTCGTTTGCATACCTTACGATACGGCAATGATAAGAATACACGGCGAACAGGTTTCAAACAACCGTGAAGCCGTTGCGGAAGAATCCGGCGAAAAAAACCTTGAAATAATTGAGGAAATATACGGCGAGCTCAATAAAGAAAACCCTCAAAAGGCAAGGGAACTGTATCAGTACCTTATACTGCACTATTATTGCAACAGCGTTGACTCAATGTGCGAAAAACTGAAACAAAAATCGGCGGAAATCAAACGCGGTAACAAGGAGCAGGATGAATGAAAATACTCGAAGTTACCGAGTATGATTTGCTCGGCAGATCCTTTAACGGATATGATATAATGCGGCAAATCAATCGGGATACTGACAATTCGGCGCAAATGAAGGTCTTGCGTAAGCTTTCAAACGATTCCGAGGTCTCTTCGTTTTTTAAGAATCGAAGAGAGGTCGAGCTGTGCGAAAAAATGCGCGAGGAAGAAAACGCCGTGCTTAATATGATGTCGGTAATCTCGGTTTCATCGCCGGCGCTTTACGGTTCTTCGGAATACAAAAACGCCGATATCGTGCATTATCATCAATTCCATAATTCCAACCTCGGCTTTTTTGAACTTGAACGCGAAGCAAAGCGCAAACCTACGGTTATAAGTTTGCACGACCCGTGGTTGCTTACGGGACGCTGCGTTCATCCGCTTGACTGCGAAAAGTTCGCGGAAGGCTGCGTCGGCTGTCAGCGACTTGGAACGCATTTTCCTTTTAAGGAAGATATGAGCGCGGCAATGTGGAAGATTAAAAGCGACGTCTTATCTTCTGTTGACGCCGATATAATAGTTCACTCGGATTATATGTACGAAATGGCGCGCAAGAATCCGTACACAAGGAATCTTAACATACATCTTATACCGTTCGGCGTTAACGTATCCGCTTTTTCTCTGCCGGAAACCGTATCGGAATTAAGAGAGCGTCTCGGCATACCCTATGATGATTTCGTTCTGTTTTTCAGGGAACAGGAGAACTTCAAAGGAACGCAGTATATTGTAGAAGCGTTAAAGAAATTTGAAGACACAAGTAAAATCACGCTTATTACCTGCTCGCAAATGGGTCTTCTCGATGAAATCAAGGACCGATTCAGAATAATCGAACTCGGCAATATAAAGAGCGAAAAGATAGCCGAATGCTTTAACGCCTGCGACGTGTTTTTAATGCCGTCCACCTGCGAGAGCTTCGGTCTTATGGCGCTTGAAGCGATGGCGGCGGCAAAGCCGGTGGTCGTATTCGACAATACCGCGTTGCCGCAGGTGACAAACGCCCCCGAAATAGGCGTGCTTGTCCGAAATCTTGACAGCGACGACCTTTATGAAAAAATCAAATTTTTAATGAATAACGAGCAGGAACGCATACGGCGCGGCATGGCTGGCAGGGAACTCGCAATTAAAAAGTATTCAATCTCGGAGTACGACAGAAGAATATCGGAGGTTTACGCGTCGGCGTATAACCGTCAGAAATACAAACTTGAAAACCGCGACGCCGATACCGCCGACGTTGATATAAAGAGTACAGAAGTTCAAAAGCTTTTTTATCATTTGGATAGTATTTTCTTCAAAACCTTCGGTGAAAGCGAAAAACCGCCGCAAATCTTTGAGGGCGCGACGGCTTTGCCTTGCCGGGCGAAAGAAATAAACTACGAGGACCAAAACGTCAAAAAGGCGATTTTGGAATTCAACCGGCAATGCCTTAAAAAAGTAACGTCCCGGGCTAACCGTATAAAATCAAAAAAAATTCGGTATCAAAGGATGAGATTAAGTAAAGCTTACGATGCTGTAAAAGACGGAGTGGAGTTGGAAATGGAAGGTAAAAAGGTTTCGATTATAATTCCGGTTTACAACGGCGAAGACTATATGCGCGAGGCGATTGACTCCGCGCTTAATCAGACGTATAAGAATATTGAAGTTATAGTCGTCAACGACGGGAGTAAAGATAAAACCGATGAAATCGCCAAAAGCTACGGCGATAAAATCGTTTATCTGAAAAAAGAAAACGGCGGTGTTTCCACGGCGCTTAATCTCGCTCTTGAAAAAATGACCGGGGATTATTTCTCGTGGCTTAGTCACGACGACCGTTATTATCCGCAAAAAATCGAATGCGAAATGAAATACCTCGAAACAAACGGACTTATCGGTAAAAAGGTCATTCTTTATTCCGACTACGATATCATGGATTCCGAGTCAAAGGTGTATCTCACCGCGGTAAAAGAGCACGACGAGCTTATGAAAAAGCCGGAATACTGTCTGCTTCGCGGCGCGATAAACGGGCTTACTCTGCTTATCCCGAGGCAGGCGTTTGATGAGTGCGGTAATTTCCGCACTGACCTGCGCTGTGTTCAGGATTACGTGCTTTGGGAAAAAATGATGCGCGCCGGTTATCTTTATATTCATATTCCCGAAGTTCTTGTCACAACGCGCATTCATCAGATGCAACAGGGAAATACCAGTCCGGTAATGGTTTCCGAGGGTGAGGCGTTTTGGACCGACCTTGTAAAAAACACCCCGGAAGAGCGTATGGCGGAATTAGAGGGCTCGGTTTATGAGTTCTATAAAAAAATGTATGAATTTATGCTTACCATGCCTTATCCGAAAGCGCTTGAATTTGTCGAAAAGAAGTACAGAGAACTGAAAGAGGGAATTATTAAAAACTCCGAATCGGTAAAAGTAACGGTCATACTTCCGCTTTTGAATGATAATCTTTCCGTATGCGGCGCGCTGAAATCAGTGCTCACTCAAACCCATAAGAATCTTGAGATTCTGCTTATTGATTTGAATTCGGCAGATGACGTTTCCGAACTTAAAGCGTTGGCTTCGGGCGACTCGCGGGTAAAGCTTATAATCGGTGAGGAAAAATGGGGATTTGCCGCGGCATATAATTCCGGTATTGAAACCGCCACGGGCGAATACGTTGCCTTCCTCGATCAAAACGATGAGTTTGTACCGGATAAGATCGAATGCCAGTTGCTTGAAATGCTTGCAAA
>JAFZIW010000047.1 GCA_017554125.1 Clostridia bacterium
AACGCGAACGAAAATATCGACATTACCGACCTGATATCGCTTAAACACAAAATAACCGAATAAAAAAGAACGGGGCTGTCGAAAGACAGCCCCGAAAAAATTTCGGTACAAACCGATATCATCACGCAAGGTGCGCGTTCTGTATTCTTACCTAAACGTTATCTGAAAATCTTGTAATGCCCTATGCGTTTTGCCTTAACTTCGTAAAGCGCTAAATCGGCGTTTTTGAAGAGTTCGGAATAGTATTTTTCTTCACCGTGATATAAAGCAATACCGATACTTGCGCTTACCGTTTGTTTTTCATCTGGCAACGTAATGTTCTTCGTAACGCCGGAAACAATTTCCTGCGCTATTCTTTCGGCGGTATCTTCATCATCCGAGTCTTTTTTGAAGAAGATGAATTCGTCGCCGCCGAAACGACCGACTATCTCGCCGTTATTAAAACAACCGTTCAAATAAGCGCCTAATTGCTTTATCACACTGTCGCCCACGTCATGACCGTAAGTATCGTTAATGGATTTGAATCGGTCAATATCCAGAACGAACAGAATTCCCTTGTCTTTTTTCTTATTCGAGAGAAATTCGTTTATCTCTCTTGTCAATGCGCTTTTGTTTTTCAGCCCGGTCAATTCATCAAAATCCTTTTGAATGTTCAGCTTCCTTGTCAGGACGAATTCTTTTATACGCAGTGAATTTGAAATAACGTGAATGAAAAAGCCCGATATTGCAAAAACAGTCACGTTGACTAAATCCATTTTCCAAATGATTGGTTCTTTTAATCCGTGCATCCAAACAAGATAAATGACCGACGCAACCGCCGCCTCAATTCCCATAAAGTAGGGCTTGTCCACCATGAACATCGGTGTAATCAACAGCATAACTACAAAGGTCGTTGAGGGATGTTCAAGGTTTGTTTGCGTCAGAAAACAGCCGAGCAAAAGCAGCAGTGATATTGACAGATATATCCAGAACTGCGCGATCAGAGAATCTTTTTTTATGATGAAAAAGCACACCGCGGATATGACCGCGTACACGAGATACAGACCGTAAATCAGTGAATTTTGTATAAGCAAGCTGTCAAACAACGAGTCGAAAAACAATACGGCAAAAACCACCGCCATAAAGCAATGAAGAATTCTCCAAATACTGAAATTGGAAACGTAGGCATCCTTTTTGACGCTGTTGTATTCTTCTTTTTCAATTCCGCAATAGCATAAATAGTTAATAAGTGTATGCAATACTTTCACTTGACGCGATTCTCTCCTTTACTCGGTATTCCCGGTTTATCTTCCGTGTTATTTCGCCGTTTCTCAAAACAGAGCGGTTATGCAAACGCTTATGACCGCTTTGCATAAATGAGAGTTTACAGTATACTTGTACATTGTAACATATAATCGCGGGGAAAATCAAGATATCTACGCAACAAATTATTAAAAGCGCGGGAAAGGTACAAAAAGGCCGGGCGGTATTGCCGCGGTGAAATCTTCCGCGTAAGCGTCAGGTCAAGTCAAGCGCTTTCCGCTAGGTGAAATGAGATTGGCGGCAAGTTTTTTCTTGCCGCCAATCTCAATTATCTTGTTCACTTTTTCTGTCTTAATTACCGCACGCTTTACAATTATAGTCGCACGGGAATTGGCTTTTGTCATAAAAAATGCCGTTTTTATCGTAATAATTCTTAACCGCCGCTTTTATAGATTCCTCGGCTAAAACCGAACAGTGAAGCTTGTGCGCGGGAAGGCCCCCGAGCGCCTCTACCACCTGCTTATTTGTAATCGAAAGTGCCTCTTTTACCGTTTTGCCCTTTATCATTTCGGTCGCCATGGATGAAGAAGCAATCGCGCTGCCGCAACCGAAGGTTTCAAATTTTACGTCGGTAATAATATCATTTTCAATTTTAAGATACATTTTCATTATATCGCCGCATTTTGCATTGCCGACTTCGCCTATGCCGTCGGCATTTTCTATTTCGCCGACATTACGGGGATTCATAAAATGATCCATTACAGTATCAGTATATATTGCCATTTTTAACTGTCTCCTATAAAACAAATTGCCGTTTACCGCTTAAAAGGTCTTTCCACACCGGCGACATATTTCTTAAATACTCAACAACCTTCGGCACTTCGTTTATAATATATTTGATTTCGTCTTCCGTATTTTCTTCCGATAGTGTTAGCCGAAGTGAACCGTGAGCTACCTCGTGCGGTCTGCCTATTGCCAAAAGCACGTGCGACGGATCAAGCGAACCGGAGGTGCAGGCGCTTCCCGAGGAAGCACAAATTCCTTTTGCGTCAAGAAGCAGCAGTAAGCTTTCGCCCTCAATACCCTCAAAGCAGAAATTAACGTTGCCGGGAAGTCGGTTTTTTGTATCGCCGTTAAGCGCGCTGTGCGGTATGTTTGACAGTCCGTTTATAAGCTCGTTGCGAAGTTTTGTGACTTTCTTTGCGTTCTCTTCTGTTTTCCCGGTTGCCTCTTTAAGAGCCGCCGCCATACCGACTATCGCAGGTATATTTTCCGTGCCCGCACGCTTACCGCGTTCCTGCGCGCCTCCGTTTATAATATTTGTAAGCGTAATGCCGGTTTTGGCGTATAAAACTCCGATACCTTTAGGTCCGTGGAATTTATGCGCGGAAAGTGACAGCATATCAATATTTTGTCTTTTGACATCAATTTCAATGTGTCCTGCCGCCTGAACGGCGTCGGTATGAAAAAGCACGCCTTTTTCTTTACATGCTCCGCCTATTTCCTCAATAGGCAAAATCGAGCCGATTTCGTTATTTGCAAACATTGCGGTAACTAAACAGGTATCTTCTCTTATGGCTTTTTTAACCTGTTCGGCGGTAACGTTACCGGTACTGCCGACATCTAATAATTCAACCGTAAAGCCCTGTTTTTTGAGCGTTTCGAGAGTATGCAAAACGGCGTGATGTTCAAAAGCGGTAGAGATAATATGCTTTTTGTTTTGCTTTTCTCCGAGCCGTGCCGCCGAGATAATTGCCTGATTATCGGCTTCGCTGCCGCCCGAGGTAAAATATACTTCTCGGGGCGAACAATTAAGGCAGGCGGCTATTGTTTCGCGCGCGTTTTCAAGCGCCTCTTTTGCTTTTTGACCCGCGGTGTGCCAACTTGACGGGTTCCCGTAATAATCGGTAAAATACGGCATCATAGCGTCAAGCGCCGTTTTACTTAAAGCCGTGGTTGCGGCATTATCTGCGTAAATCATTTTTAATCTCCGAAAAGCGGTGTCGAGAGGTATCTGTCACCCGTATCGGGGAGCAGGACTACTATATTTTTACCCGCGTTTTCAGGTCTTTTGGCAAGTTCGATTGCCGCAAAGGTCGCGGCTCCCGAAGAAATACCCACGAGCACACCTTCATTTTTACCTATAAGTTTTCCGGTGGCAAAAGCGTCTTCATTTGATACGGGTATGATTTCGTCATAAATCTTTGTGTTCAGAACATCCGGCACAAATCCGGCGCCGATACCCTGAATCTTATGAGGGCCCGCAACACCGGTTGAAAGCACCGCGGAGCTTTGCGGCTCAACGGCAACAACTTTGACGTCTGATTTTTTTGATTTTAAGTATTCTCCCACGCCGGTTACAGTTCCGCCGGTACCCACGCCGGCCACAAATATATCAACCTTGCCGTCGGTATCCTCGTATATTTCGGGACCCGTGGTATTAAAGTGAGCTTTCGGGTTTGCCTCGTTGACAAACTGCCCCGGAATAAAGCTGTCGGGTATCTCTTTTGCTAATTCTTCCGCTTTTGCTATTGCGCCTTTCATACCCTTTGCGCCGTCAGTCAGCACCAGTTCCGCACCGTATGCTTTCATAAGACTTCTTCGCTCTACCGACATGGTTTCGGGCATAACTATAATTATCCTGTAACCTCTTGCCGCCGCAACCGACGCCAGACCTATACCGGTATTGCCGCTTGTCGGCTCAATGATAACCGAATTTTCATTTAGTTTGCCTTTTTGTTCGGCGTCGTCAATCATCGCTTTGGCGATTCTGTCTTTTACCGAGCCCGCGGGGTTAAAGTATTCAAGCTTTGCAAAAATCTTTGCTTTAAGGTCATATTTCTTTTCTATGTGTGTTAGTTCGAGAAGCGGAGTTCTCCCTATAAGTTCATCTGCGGATTTATATATTTTTGACATAATAATTACCTCTTTTTCAGTTTATTTTATTGCTTCAAAGCCTTGTTTAAGGTCGGCTATAATATCGTCGATATGTTCGGTTCCGATAGAAAGTCTGACCGTTGTAGGCGTAATGCCAGAAGATAAAAGTTCTTCTCTTGACAGTTGGCTGTGCGTAGTCGAAGCGGGATGAATAACAAGCGATTTTACATCGGCTACGTTTGCAAGAAGCGAGAAAAGTTTTAGGCTCTCTGTAAACTTCTTCGCCTGCTCTTCGCTTCCGTTTAGTTCAAATGTAAAAATAGAAGCGGCGCCGTTTTTGAAGTATTCGTCATAGAGTTCTTTTTCCCTGCCGTCAGCCAGCGACGGGTGATTTACTCTCTTTACAAGCGGATGATTTTTCAGGAAATCCACCACTTTAAGAGCGTTTTCGGTGTGTCTTTCAACGCGAAGAGAGAGCGTTTCAAGTCCCTGCAAGAGCAAAAACGAATTGAAAGGCGAGATAGTCGCGCCCTGGTCGCGCAACAGTGTTGTTCTTATCTTTATAATGTACGCAATTCCCGGCACCGCTTTTGTAAAGACTACGCCGTGATACGACGGATTCGGCTTTGAAAGACCGGGGAATTTATCGTTTTGAGCCCAGTCGAATTTACCCGAATCAATAATAACGCCGCCCATTACCGTTCCGTGACCGCCGATAAACTTTGTCGCCGAGTGAACAACGACATCCGCTCCGTATTCGATAGGTCTGAGCAGAAACGGAGTGGCAAAGGTATTATCCACGATAAGCGGAATGCCGTTTTCGTGTGCGATATCGGAAATTGCTTTTATATCGATAACATTTGAGTTGGGGTTTCCGAGCGTTTCGGCAAATAAAAGTTTTGTATTAGGCTTTATGGCTTTGCGGAAATTTTCCGGGTCGGAAGGGTCTACAAACGTGGTTTCAAGTCCCTGCTCTTTCAGTGTATTGGCAAGTAAATTATGTGTTCCGCCGTAAATGTTCACCGATGATACAATATGGTCGCCCGCCGTGGCTATGTTCTGTATGGCGTAGGTTATAGCCGCCGAGCCGCTTGCTACTGCCAACGCGCCCGCGCCGCCTTCCAGCGCGGCAATACGCTGTTCAAAAACGTCGGAAGTAGGATTCATAAGACGTGTATAAATGTTTCCGCCCTCACTAAGTCCGAAACGCGCCGCCGCCTGCGCGGAATCCTTAAACACATACGATGTTGTAGCATATATCGGCACCGCTCTCGCGTCGGTACCGGGGTCGGGGTTTTCCTGCCCCACGTGGATTTGTAAAGTTTCAAATTTATAGTTACTCATAGTATATTCCCTTTCGTTTATATAATGTGTTTATCAGTTTGAACATCGATAACACATTCGCCCGAAACGAAAGTTTTGTCTTACGAGTTTCTCAAAATAATTCACCATAATACTTAAGTCCTTTCTGTGTTTGAAGGCATTGTAACACATAATACCTACTTTGTCAATAGGTTTTATATGTTTTTGAAAAAAATTTTTGGGAGCAGACTGTTTTGCTCCCAAATAAATCAAATATTGTAAAAATTTCCCGATTTGTCTTTTTGACTGTTAATGACGTCTTGAAGCGTTATTCCGGACAGATATTCAAATATCACATTTTGAAGTCCCTGCCAAACGGGAAGCGTTGCGCACTCGTTACGTCTCGGGCAGGTATTCTTACCGCTTTCAAGACACGCGACAGGCGCCATATTGCCTTCGGTAGTATTAAGTATTTCAAAGACAGTATAATCTTTCGCGGGTTTAATAAGGCGGTATCCGCCGCCGAAACCGCGAGAGGTCTGTAAAAGCCCCGAGCGGTTAAGCAGGGGTATTATCTGCTCCAAATACTTCTTTGAAATATCCTGCCGCTTCGCTATATCCTTTAACGGAATAAACCCCTCATCGCTATGCTCCGCCAAATCTATCATCAAACGAAGCGCGTATCTGCCCCTTGTAGAAATCACTTCGGACCACATCCACTCATTAAACTTCGCCTAATTATACCATAGGTTTGATAGGTTTTCAACAGTGATTATTGTTTTACTTGCCACGAACTGCTGTTTGGCGTTTTTTATCCGTATGTTTTAATGATTTCCTCCGCTATTTGCCGCCTTGAAACGCAGCGGTCCATTGCCTGTTTTTCTATGTAGCGGTGCGCGTCAGGCTCTGTCATTTTAAGCTCGCTTATCAGTAACCATTTGGCACGGTTTACGGTACGTATCTCATCCATTTTTTCTTCGATGGAAAGCGTCTTTTTCTCGGTTTTCCGTATTCGTTCTCTGGCGCTTATAAGCCAGCCGGAAGCGATTTCCAGCACCGTGCGGGAAGTCGGTTTCTGAAGCACAAACACGCCGTGCTCGGCGAGTTTATCGTAAGCGTCTTCGTACTGTTCGGTTCGGGCTAAAAACAATACCACCGCGTTATAAGACGTTACGGTATCAATGGCAAAACGAAGACCGTAATCGTCAGGAAGCGGTGAATTAACTATAATAACATCAAAATCGCGCTCACCGGTAGCGCGTTTTGCCGCACTGATATTAGTTACGGTGTTTACAGGCGAGAACAAAGGAACGGAAAAGATTTCGGGTATTGCCTGATTGAATTTCTCTGCGGCAGATACAATAAGCACGCTGTAAACCTGTTTTTTAAGGCTCAAATCCGTTCCTCCCCTCGTTGAGAACCTTGACGCGCAAATCGCGCAATCAAGGCTCATTGTTTTTTAAGGCACCTGCCTCGCGTTGATAAATTATTACTTGCAGTATATATCAATTATTGCTTTCGGTATATATTTCTTTATAAAATCATCGTTTTGTGCGGCTTGTCTCGCTTCCTCTATATTTCCCGGAAGCTTACGCAAATAACTGAGGTTTTCCTCATCGGCTTTATAAACGTTGACGTCTATCGGCTCGGGTATTTCCTTACCCTGCTTGATACCGTAAAGTCCCGCCCAAATCAGCAGTGCAAACGCAATATACGGGTTAGCGGCAGGATCGGGCGAGCGCAATTCCGCACGGCGATATTCGCCCTCTGCTGCGGGTATGCGAATAAGCTGAGAGCGGTTTTCTTTCCCCCACGAAACGTATTTGGGCGCTTTTTTCTGTCCTAACCGCTTGTATGAGTCTTCCCGCGGATTTAAAAACAGCGTCATCGGTATTGCTTTTTCAAGTATGCCTGAGAGAAGCAGGCGGAAATTAGGCGCCGACTCCTTTGTCTTTGCGGAACAGTTGATATGAAAACCGTTACCGGCGGTGTCAGGAAGCGGTTTCGGTGAAAAGTCCGCAAAAAGACCGTTTCTGCGGGCAACTGTCTTTACAACCGTTTGAAAGGTCATAACGTTATCCGCAGCGGTAAGCGCATCGGAAAAACGGAAGTCTATCTCGTTTTGTCCCGGACCTTCCTCGTGGTGTGAACTCTCGGGCATTATACCCATTTGCTCCAATGTCAGGCATATTTCACGGCGGACATTTTCGCCCTTGTCCTCGGGAGCAATATCCATATACCCGGCGTTATCATAAGGGATTTTGGTGGGATTATTCTTTTCGTCAAGTTCCATAAGATAAAATTCCTGCTCGGCGCCGAAATAGAAAGTGTATCCGGCGGC
>JAFZIW010000048.1 GCA_017554125.1 Clostridia bacterium
TAGGTGATATATGGCCCGCACTGCCCGCTCGGCTCGAGAGCCTGCGCGGCAAAGGGTATCACCGAAAGGGTGGATATTATCAAAAGAAGCGATAATATAACTGTTATTGTTTTTTTCATAACCTGACCCCCTGTGAATAATATATTTTGATTATACAATATAGGGCAATATTTGTATACCCTTTTTATGTAACGCGGGCAGATAATATGTATAGTGTAGTATGATGGTATACAGGTAGTGCAAGATGATTGTATACAGTTTTATGGTAAAATAGAAGGCAAATAAAATGCTATCATTCAGTCGCTTACATAAGTCCTGTCTCGATATAGGATGATCAGCATCGGTCTCTCGCCAGAGAAAATCCAGCAGCCGAAGAAGCTTTATCTTTTGTGGCTTATCAGGAGTCATTCTGAACCTCCTTGCAAACTTTGCAAAAAATACAAATTTAGTATAGCATAGTTTTCGACAAATTGGAAGGTTTTAATGTCATTTTATAATTACTTTTCGCTGCTTTTTAGGTTCAAGTCCAAAAGTACACCACTATTTTTGGCCTGAAAATGAAATAATCGGGCTTCCGGACGGCTGATCAACCGTCTGAAAGCCCGAAATGGCCGTGTTTTTCCGTATTTTGCCAAAAAATGTAAGAAAAAGCGCCACATTTGTTGGTAGACAAATGTGGCGACTTTTGTGGCGGAGATGGAGGGATTCGCTACGGCGCGACTGTCGCGCCTACACGCCCACGGGCTTTGCGACCGTCCCACCGGAAGGTCGCAATTTTGCCTTCGGCAAAACCGCCCTTTTCGAATCCCTAACGTATACTGAAAAGAGCAAGCCATACCCTTCGGGTATAACTTGCTCTTTTTGGCGGAGATGGAGGGATTCGAACCCTCGAACTGTTTGTAGCAGTTACACGATTTCCAATCGTGCGCCCTCGACCGGACTAGGCGACATCTCCGTGCGACTTGTATATTATAATTTAATTATATAAAAAAATCAAGTGGAAATTAAATATACAATCGGTAATTTATAATCTAACTTTTTGCAAGATTCTTTTTGTATTGCTCGTAAGCGATATTCCAGCTGATGTATTTGCTGTCGTTGCGATGGTCGGTAAGCAGTCCCGTATCAAACAAATACTTGGCTAAATGTCGCGAGACCTTTTGCGCTCCGGAATTATTCAGGTGCTGACCCATATCTCTTGTTTCGCTGCCCCAGGATATACCGATATCTTCAAGATTCAAATCCAAAAACTCTATCCCGTAATCCGAGGCAATTTTTTCGGCGGCTTTATGCTTTGCGTCATGCCATGAGGTCTGAGTCGGGAAACTTACGAAAATCAATTTAGCATTATATTCATTGCACATATCGATTATCTTTTCGAGATACTGAAGATTATCCTCGGGTATTTTTTCAAGTTTCGCAGTTGGTTTCATATAATTACCGATAGGCTTTTTCGGCGGGTTTGTCCTCGAAATACAGTTATAACCTTTGTTTGCGTTAACAACCACGCCGTCGCCGTCAAAGCCGTACTTTTTCCATACGTCGTGATACTTGCTGATAGGAACAATCCGCGGGATATCGGTACGAAGGGTATTTTTTATTTTACGCTTTTTTATATCTCTGAAAATGACGTTTGGCTCCATTACGACAATTTTCGGATGCTCTTTTTCCATTGCGATTTTCAGATACTTATAAGCGCCCTGAATGACCTGCGCCGGTTCCGCGCAGTCAAAAGAAGTAATACCGTAACTGTCCCATGCCTCCATGGGAGAATAAGAACTGTATACCAGGCTGTCGCCGAGCACCAGCACGTCTATCAAATCGTCTTCCTCAAGTAATATTTCATACTTATATGCGTTTACGACGCCGTACTTTTTAATGCTGTTTTCCGGGAAAATCACAATGGTTATAAGGTTTATAAACAACACGAATATCAGCACAAACGCTACACTTTTCAATACGTTTTTCATAAATAAGAATCCCCTAAAAATCCGCGTATATCGGCTCAACAGGAAGATATCCCGGACCGTAAGCGCCGAAAATAACAACAGAGAGTATCAGCAGATAATAAATCACCCATCTGACAACAATATTCTTCTTACTGATTTCTTCACGGATATTTACATTTTTCTCTTTGAGCAAACCAACAGCAAACACAAATATCAAAGCGATTAGCACTATAAGATAATCGTTTTTATCCATGCCGAGGTTCAGCAGTTCCGCACTGCTGAATTTAACGCTTGTAAATATTTTGGCAAGCATCCCAAAGCCCTGAGGAACGGTCTTTGCAAAGAAAAACAACTCGCCGACAAATACAAGCAAAGTCATTTTAACCGACTGAAAAACCCTGTAAGCAATATTTTCGCGGTTTATATGTAATTTGGCGCAAATCTTTTTAATGAGCGGTTCAAAGAGATTGCCCGACAGTATCATAAAAAACTGATACAATCCGTAAAAAAGAAACGTATAACCGGCGCCGTGCCACAGTCCGTTCAAAAACCATACCGCGATAAGCGCTATCGAGCCGCCCACAAGAGGACCGTACTGGTTGCCGAGCTTTTTTCTCATCGAGGAAGTAATCTTTTTTCCGACCTTTGAAAGCGAAACGGGATAAAAAATGAAATCTTTGAACCAAAGACCGAGGCTTATATGCCAACGGGTCCAGAATTCGGAAATGTTTTTGGCAAAGAACGGTTGCCTGAAATTTTCGGGTATCCTGATACCGAATACTTCACCGATACCTATTACAACGTCCATTGTGCCGGAGAATTCCATATAAAGCATGACGGTATACCCTATCACGCCTATCGAAATCGCTGTACCGCTGAAGCTCTGATAGTTATCAAAAACGTTGTTTACAAGAAAATTCAACCGGTCGGCGATGATAAACTTTTTAAGAAAGCCGTAAAGTACGCGCTGATAGCCGAAACAGAAATCGCGGTATTTTATCTTTTCGCCGCTGTAAAGCGCCTGCGCGGTATCGGTATATCTGACGATAGGTCCTTCCATTATCTGCGGAAAAAACGAAAGGAAAAGGGCGACTTTAAGTATATTCCTATCCGCTTTAACCCTACCGTTATAAACGTCAAGAATATACGCGAGCGCCTGCAAGGTATAAAAAGATATGCCTATGGGAGCGGCAAATTTGAACGCCTTGAACTTTAAGTCGGCGCCGAACACGTTTAACAGCCCGTAAATATTCATTCCGAAAAAATTCAGATACTTAAAGGCAATAAGGCATGAAACGTTTATCGCTATTCCCAAAGCAACAAAAAGTCTCTTATACTTTTTATATTTTTCCTTTATTTCTTTCTTTTCGCCTTTTTCGACGGTTTTAAGTATCGCGTCTCGCTTTTCATCGAGCGCGTTTAGTTTAAGCGCAATAAAGTAAATCGAAAGGATAGACAAAAACAAAAACGCTATAAGAAATTTGCTTATAACAAAAAAGAAACCGAGGCTGAAAATAAGCAATAATACCGGTCTTGTCTTTCGCGGTATCAGATTATAAACAGCCGCAAGTAAAGGAACAAAGAAGAATGCAAAGCCAGTATTAAAATATGACATTACTCATCATCTTTTAATCTTTCGATTAAAGCCCACATACTTTTTGCCGAGTTGAAGTTAGCCGGGACTATTTCGACGGTGGGTATTTCCACGTCAAATTCATCCTCGATTTCGGCAATAAGCGACAGAATTTTAAGCGAATCAAGATATCTGCCGTCAATAAGATTTTCGACCGTGTTGTAATCAACATCGGGGTTTAATTCCTCTAATATTTCAATAAGTTTTTCCATAAAAGCCTCTCCTTTTAATAATTCGGATAATTGATATTACTTGTTTTTGTAAAATCTCTGACCATTGTAGCACTTTTATTCCGATTATACAAGACCACTTTCGGCAAATCACGGCTCAAAAATAAAGAAATGCCCTCTGTGACGGAATACGCGCCGACGTTTTTGAAAGCAAAAATATCGCCAAGCATCAGTTTTCTTACGTTTATACTCTTAACGATAATATCGTTAACGGTGCAAAGCGAGCCGTACAGAGTATACGTTTCCTCATCGCCCTTCCTGTCGGGATAAAGGTCAAAGTACGGAATTCTCATTGCCATCGTCTGACCGTAATAAACCAAATGATTTATACCGCCGTCGAGAATAACGAAATTGCCGTTCTTATTTGTTTTCATATCGACTACGCTCGTGAAATACGTGCCGCAACCCGCGGCAATACTGCGTCCGAGTTCGATATATACCTTTTTATCCTTAAACACGCTTAATTGCGCGTTTAGTTCACTCAGATACTCTTCCTCATCGAAAGACTCATCCTTAAAATAGAAAACCGGCGCACCGGGACCGTATTCTATCTCACCGAGCGAAAAACCGGTCTCCTGTTCCACCTCGGTTACAAACTCATAAAGATTACCGATTTCCCGGGCAATTTTCTTTAAGGAGTATTTCTGCGTACCCGAAAAATACTCAATACCGTCTATAATTATATTCACCGGATGTTCTTTGATAATCTGCCTGAATTCTTCTTTATTAACGCCGAACTGGTTACCGGACGTAAGGCGGATAAGCAGATGAAGCGTACGGTTATACCTATTCGCCATCTCTTTAAGCAGTTCATACTGATTAAGCGATTCAACGGTATATTTAAGAACGTCGCTGTATTTCGATATCATTTCCTCGATACTCGGTCTGTCCTTATATACGCCCGAAATAACCATTTTATTTCGGTTTATACCGAGCGAATTGCAAATATCGAACTCACCCTTTGAACAAATTTCAAACCGCGCTACGTCGTTCTCGATTTCCTTCGGTATAAAGCTGTTTGCCTTAACCGCGTATACAAGCGCGGTGTTATCAGAAAACTTACTGTTGAGGTACGCGATGCGATCGGATAAAACGTTGATATCAAACAAATAAAGCGGCGTACCGAATTCACTTACGATTTTAGCGTAATCAGGCATTATTTTTCCTCCATAAGCTTTTTGCGATCGATTTTACCGTTTTTGGTAATAGGAAATTCATCCTTTTTGATAAGCGGAGTCGGTATCATATATTCCGGTAGAACCTCGCCAAGTTTCTGTCTTAATTCCTGCTTGGTAATGTCGCCGATATAAAATCCGTAAAGCTTTTCTTTTATCGGCTCGAAAATAGCGCAGCTTCGTACAACGCCTTCGCACTCGGTCATTGCCTTGTCTATTTCTTCGAGCTCAATTCTGTGTCCCTTATATTTGATTTGGAAATCTTTTCTGCCGTTAAACACCAGCTCACCGTCGTTGTTATAGAATCCCAGGTCGCCGGTGTGATAGACGGTTTGCGGGAAGTTTTGCTGATTCACGTCGGCGGTGAAAGATTTTTCGGTTTGTTCCTTGTTATTGTAATAACCGAGCGCAAGCGGTGTTCCGATTACGCAAATCTCGCCGACCTTTTTTCTGCCTGAAAGCTCTTTGCCGTCATCGTCAAGCAATACCACCCTTTCGTTCGGAAAGGGCTTCCCTATCGGTATTCTATCCTCGTAGGTTCTGTTTTTATCGATTATGTGATACGTACAGTTACAGGTTATCTCGGTAGGACCGTAGACGTTTACAAACATCGCATTCGGCAAATGCTTCATCCAGATATTAAGGTGTTTAAGAGGCATAACCTCGCCGCTGAATATCACCTTGTTTACCTGCGTCGGCACTTTATAGTCGAGCGCGTGAAATGTCGTTATCAGGCATAGCGCGGATACCGCCCAGATAAGCGAGGTAACCGCGTTATCGCAAAGATAATCAAGAAGCGCGACCGGGTTTGAAAAAAACTTTTTCGGCACTATTACAAGCGTGGCGCCGACTTTTATCGCCGAATAAATATCCTTGACCGAAACGTCGAAATCAAACGGCGCCTGATTTGCGATAATATCATCGGTGACAAAACCGAAAAGCTCTGTAAACTTATCGATAAAATCAATTACCGAGCGGTGAGAAATTACAACGCCTTTAGGTACGCCGGTAGAGCCGGAAGTAAAATTTACGTATAGCGGGTCATAATCAATATGTTTTTCTTTGACCGCCGCAATACCGCGTTCGTTGATCCTATGGGTTTTCAGCTTTTTAACGTCAAGTACCGTAAGCTCCGGAAAATACTCCTTTGCAAGGTCGACGTATGCGGAGTCGGTTATAACATAATCTGAATTTATGGTGTTTTTTATCTGTTCGATACGGTTTGCCGGAAACTCGGGATTAACAAGCGAATAAAAGCAACCCGCGTATACCGCGCCGAAGAAAGAAATAAGCGTATCTACCCCTTTATCCATAAAGATTACTATCGGTTTATTGAATACGCTTTGTCCCACAAAATAAGAGCCGACGCTTTTGCTGAATTTCATAAGTTCACTGTAAGTAACCTTTTTTTCTTCTTCGATTACCGCAGTTTTTTCGCCGTATTTTTCGGCGCTTTTTTCTAAATAGTCAATAACGTTATACATACATACCGCCTGATAAGTTTTCTTAAAGGTCTATCTGAGTTACCGTACCGTCGCTTGAACAGAACTCTGCTTCTATCGGGTCAGAAAAGACTATTCCGAGTCCCGAATGGAAATTTTCTTTGACATCTGAACCTAAAATCACCGTGCACGGCTGACCGAGGCTATCGAATTCGCCGCCGATTTTTGATACCGCCAGTCGGTGAATATGCCCGCAAAGCATCAGCTCGGGCTTGATATTATCTTTTATAAGCTTTGCCCATTCACTGTATATTTCTTTTTCAATATCAAACGGCGGTTTCATTACGTAGGTAAAGGGATTATGACAGACGATTATTCTGTGTTCAACGCCCTTTGCCTTATATTCTTCTTTTTTGTTTTCGATAATCCGCTTTATGAAATCTGTTTGACGTTCGCGGAACTTATGACAACTCACAGTAAAGCCGTATTCGGAATGTGAATCGTCCTTATCCTCGCCGCAGTCAAGCACAAGTCCCCAGACATTGCCAACTCTGAAAGAATAATAGGTATTTCCGTTATAGTTCGGAGTATGCTCGGCGATAAGCTCGGCGTAATAGCCGCGCATATCATGATTCCCGCGTGAAAAAACTATCGGAATATGCCCGCCGGTCACTATGTCGGCTATCTTGTAAATCGTATCGTAATTTGAGATATCGCCGCTATGGTCGGGAATATCACCGTTCATAATAAGCAAATCAATTTTTCCGAATATTCCCGCCGCCACCGTTGGGGCTACTATTTGATTATGAGTGTCCGCAATATGGTAAACGCGAGCGTTTTTCTGCGGTACCGGTTTGAATTTGAACGTGGTTCTTTTGGTTTCTTTTGTTTCGGGAAAGTAGGGCTTGCGGTCTATAATTTCTCTTTCGCATACGGTATATTCCCCTGCTTTGTCAAGCACTTCCATAGGCACTTTTACCCTGTGTGTCGAACAAATGGAACGCATAATGCCGTTTTGTTCATCGTAAAAACTCTCACCGCCCGTTTCTATCCAAAACAGGCTGTTTTCGCTGACGGGAACCATTATCTGGTATTCTTTGCCTACCGCAAATACCGCCGGAGCAGTTTTCATATTTTCGACCCCCAAAAATAATTATTTTACCTTTTTAAGAACAATTATTTCGCTTTTATAATCCGCCGAATAATCAACGACAATGCCGAAATTCATAAGAAATTCACCTGAAAAACATTTGCCGTCATTATCCCTGTAAACCGCGTCTGCGCTAAGCGCGCGCAGTTTAACGTAATCACACGGCGCATTCGGAACGCCTCTCATAATGTATTTGCAGACAACGACGGTGTTTTTATCCTCTGAGACAAACTCGTTTACCGCGGCGTTATTGCCCTGAGGTATCATCAGTCTGTATAAATCGCCGTTATGGAAAACGCCGTAAAGCTGTTTGTAATCTTCGATTTGTTTCTTAACGCATTCCATATCTTCGCCGTCAAGCTTGTTAAGGTCAAGCTCGTATCCGAGCTCGCCGCAAATCGCAACGTCGCCGCGCATTTTCATCGGAGTAGTTCGGCATACCTGATGATTCGGAACAGCGGAAACATGGGCGCCCATAGCTGAATAAGGATAGCACATACTTGTACCGTACTGTATATAGAGACGTTCAAGCGCGTCGGTATCGTCACTTGTCCAGATTTGCGGGAAGTAATGAAGAATTCCGCCGTCAAATCTTGCGCCGCCGCCCGAGCAACCCTCAAACAGCACGTCAGGATATTTTTCCGTAACGTAATTCATTATATCGTAAAGTCCCAAAACGTAAGCGTGATAAACCTTGCCCTGCGCCTTTGCGCCGCCGACGGCGGAACCGACCTCGCTCATACTGCGGTTCATATCCCATTTGATATACGAAATATCCCCGTCCGAAAGTAGGCGGTCAAAGACCGATTTAATATAGTCGGTTACCTCTTTTCTGGTAAGGTCGAGAACCAACTGGTTTCTGCCGAGGGTCGGTTTTCTGCCGTCTATATGCAGGCACCAGTCCGGATGAGCGCGATTAAGGTCGCTGTCGGGAGATACCATTTCAGGTTCTATCCAAAGTCCGAAGTTCATACCGAGCGCTTTAATCTTCTGTGCCAAGCCCTTTACACCGCCGGGCAGTTTTTCGGTATTCGGGACCCAGTCGCCAAGCGAACCTACCTCCCCGTTTCGCTTGCCGAACCAGCCGTCGTCAAGAACCATAAGTTCAACGCCGACGCTCTTGGCTGTCTTCGCAATGGCGATAATCTTTTCTTCGTTAAAATCAAAATACGTCGCTTCCCAGTTGTTTATCAGCACCGGACGACGAATATCCCTATATTTGCCGCCGCACAGGCGCTCGCGGTAAAGCTTATGGAAAATCCGCGACATTTCACCGATACCCTCACCGGAGTATACGGCAACAGCTTCGGGTGTATAAAATACCTCGCCTTTTTCAAGCCGCCAGTTGAAATTTTGCGGATTTATACCCAAAAACGCGCGGGTGACGTTATAGGCGTCTCTCTGCGCGCCGGCTGAAAAATTACCGGAGTATATAAGGTTAAAGCCGTACGCCTCGCCCGAGTTTTCATCCGTACCGCGGTCAACCAACGCGAAAAACGGATTCTCATGGTGCGAGGTAATACCGCGAACGCTCTCGACCTGTTGTGTACCGTGTGAAATCGGAAAACGCTCCGGCAACCTCTCCCTTGCCCACGCGCCGTTAAGCGTTATCATATCAAAATCCGCGCGGCGAAAATCAATGCTTAAACTAAGCGCCTTGGTAATATCAAAAGCGTTTTCACCGTCATTTATTATCTTAACGCTTCTGGTAATGGCGTTATA
>JAFZIW010000004.1 GCA_017554125.1 Clostridia bacterium
TGCGACGTTGGTTGTAATGGCGGCGGGTATGGGCAGCCGTTTCGGCGGACTCAAACAACTTGAACCCATAGGACCGAAGGGTGAGGCGTTACTTGATTTTTCGGTTTATGATGCAAAGGAAGCCGGATTCAATAAGGTTGTATTTATTATCAAACACGCCATAGAGGACGATTTCAAGCGCGTGGTCGGCTCGCGCATTGAAAAGACGATAGACGTGGAATACGTGTTCCAGGAAACCGATATACTGCCGGCGGGCTTTGTTTGTCCGGCGGACCGCGCCAAGCCGTGGGGAACCGGACACGCCGTATGGTGTTGCAGAGACGTTGTAAAAACGCCGTTTGCGGTAATCAACGCCGACGATTATTACGGCAAGAGCGCTTTTGTACAGATATATAACCATTTATGCGAGAATAAAAACGATTATTGTATGGTAGGCTTCCGCCTTAAAAACACCCTTACCGAAAACGGCTCTGTTTCGCGCGGCGTCTGCAATATCGAAAACGGCGTTTTAGAATCCATAACCGAGCGCACCGAGATAGCGGATTGCAAGTATAAAGACGATAACGGCGAATGGGTGCCGCTCGATAAGGATACGGTGGTATCGATGAATATGTGGGGCTTTACGCCCGATGTGTTCGATTACGCCGAAAGCGACCTTATTGCGTTCTTGAACGAAAAAATCGACGTTCCGAAAGCGGAATTCTATCTGCCGGGCATTGTTTCAAACGTAATTGAACGCGGTCTTAAAAAGGTCAGCGTTTTAGTCGCCGAGGATAAATGGTACGGCGTTACGTATAAAGAAGACAAAGAGGGCGTCGTGGCGGCGTTATCGCAAAAAATCAAGAATGGGGAATATGGAGATTTTTAATCTCTGCCTTTTATGGCGCAAGTGAAAAGTTTTATCCGCTTGCGCCTATAATCTTTATGTTTGAATTTTAGCTTTAGGGGGAACTATGGCAATACTTAAATGTAAAATCTGTGGCGGGGATATGACGGTTTCCGCTGATAAGACTTTCGGCATTTGCGAGTACTGCGGCAGTACGATGACGCTTCCCAAAATCGATGATGATCAGCGGGCGGAAGCTTTTAACCGCGGCAACCATTTTCGCCGTATCGGCGAGTTTGATAAGGCGCTGTCTGTCTACGAACGGATAGTTGAAGAATCGCCGGACGACGCCGAGGCGCACTGGTGCTGCGCGCTTTGCCGCTTCGGTATCGAGTGGGTCGAGGACCCCGCCACCATGGAATATCTGCCTACCTGCCACAGGGCGAGCTTTGATATTTTTACGAGCGACGTTGATTACCTTGCGGCGGTGGAACTTTCCGAAGGACTTACCAAAAAGCAGTATATACGCGACGGCGCAAAGATAAGCGAGGTTCAAAAGGGTATTCTTGCCACTTCGCAGAACGAAGAGCCGTTTGACGTTTTTATATGTTATAAGGAAACGGACGAAAACGGCAACCGGACGGTTGACAGTACGTTGGCGCAGGATATTTACTATCAGCTGACCGATCAGGGCATGCGCGTTTTCTTTGCGCGCATTACCCTTGAAGATAAAGTCGGCAGCGAATACGAACCGTACATATTCGCCGCGTTAAACAGCGCCAAAGTTATGGTGGCGGTCGGCACCGACCCCAAAAACTTCAACGCCGTTTGGGTAAAGAATGAGTGGTCGAGGTTCCTTTCTATCGTCAAGCATGACAGGTCAAAGGTTTTACTGCCCTGTTATAAGGATATGGACCCTTATGACTTGCCGGAGCAATTATCGGTTTTGCAGTCCTACGATATGTCGAAAATCGGGTTTATTCAGGATCTTATCCGCGGCATAACAAAGGTCATAAAAGCAAATGAGCCGAAAACAGAGGTTAAAGAAACGGTAGCAGGCGGCGCGGGCAACGTAAACGTTGCACCGCTCTTGGAAAGAGTATCCCTTTTCCTTGAGGACGGCAAATGGAAGGACGCTGATATCTATTGCGAAAAGGTACTTGATATCGACCCCAAAAACGCCGAAGCTTACCTTGGCAAACTTATGGCTGAGTTGAAAGTAAATATCCGCAAGCAGTTGGCAGACTGCGCCGAGTCCTTCGAAGACAGAGAAAATTACGGCAAAATCATTCGCTTCGGTGATGATAAACTCGAAGCCGAAATTCGCGGATATCTTGCGCATATAAATGAACGAAACGAAAACGAGAGATTGACCGGCATTTATAACGACGCTGTGTCCACTATGAATGCGGCGAGTACGGAATACGCGTTCAAAGTTGCGGGAGTGGCTTTTAAGTCAATTCCCGGTTTTAAAGATGCCGACGAACTTGCTGAGCAGTGCTTTGAAAAAGCTGAAGACGCAAGGAAAATCGAAGAGGAGGAAGCGCAGGGTAAGAATTCAAAAGAAACACTTATCTTTGATATAGTAATAATAGTAGCCGTTGTCCTGCTTTTGATTATTCTCTTCATTCGGTAATGAGCACATCGTCCGTCCCGTTTTGTGGATTAACATTGAATTATAATTCTTATTTAAGAATCACCTTGCCATTTGCGCAGGTGATTTTTTTCGCTTTTTTCGCATATATTTTTCTGTAAGAAAAAATGAAAGGCGAGATAAAAATGAAAGAATACTATCCGGAAGGCATGCTCATAAAAACGCGGGAAAACGCGGAGTATTTGAGTTCGGTTTCGGGCATTGAAACCGCCGGCAGAGAGGGCGTTATACTTGAAGCGGTGGCTGTTTTATGCGACAGGTCGCATGATATCACGGTAGATTTACACTGTATGAAA
>JAFZIW010000049.1 GCA_017554125.1 Clostridia bacterium
GTTTTCGCCTTTTTAATAAGAGCTTTTTGTTCTACGGAAATCGTGATATCCGATACCGCGCGAGATTCGCCGGTAGCCGTCCAACTCTCACCGAGAGCCAGTACAACAACGTCGCTTGCGGCGATGTTCTTGTTTGTGCTGTCCCAGGCGAGCGTGGCTGAATTTATAACGTTAAGATTATCGGTCGCCTTACGCATTTCCTCCGCAAGCGTCGGAGTCTCCTGCTCTTTTCCGTCAATGGTCCAGCTTCCGAGCAAGCTTCTGCGCTCGTTTGCAAAAGGACCGATGAGACCGACCTTTGCGGACTTATCTATTGGCAAAACGCCGTCGTTTTTGAGCAATACCAGAGATTCGGCGGCAAGCGCCCTCGCATCAGCTAAATGCCTCGAGCGGTCAAGCTCTTTTTTATTAGTATACGGATGCTCGAATAGTCCCGCTTTCATTTTAACGGTCAAAACGCGCCTTACCGCCTCGTCAATTATTTCTTCGCTGACCGCGCCCGATTTTACGGCACTCTCGAGGTTGTCTATGTAACACCTGTCGTGCATATCCATATCAAGTCCGGCGTTGACGGCGAGTTCCGCGCATTGCTCCGGTGTCTGCGCGACGCCTTGTTTAATCAGCTGAGTTACGGCGTCGTAATCGGAGACCACGAATCCGTCAAAGCCCGCTTTGCCGCGCAAAATCTCGGTTAAATATTTGCCGCTTGAAGTAATTGGCTGACCGTTAATATCGTTGAACGCCGACATAACGGTAAGCGCGCCCGCTTTAATTGCCGCGCGGAACGCGGGCAGATAATAGTTATACAAACTGTAATCGGATATTTCCGTACGGTGATAATCTCTGCCGCCCTCGCTCGCACCGTAACCTATGAAATGTTTGGCGCAGGCAAGCATACTGTCATTCTTCGACAAATCGTCACCCTGAAGACCTTTTACAACCGCTTCGGCAACCTTTGCGCCGACGTAAGGGTCTTCGCCGGGACCTTCGATTATTCTGCCCCAGCGCGGGTCGTGGCATAAGTCGAGCATTGGCGTAAAGGTCCAGTGAATACCGTCGTTTGTCGCCTCAACAGCAGTATCCCGGTAACAGCGGCTGACGAGCTCCGGATTAAACGACGCCGCCATAGCAAGCGGTATCGGGAATACCGTTCTGTGACCGTGAATAACGTCGCGCCCGAAGAGTATCGGTATGCCGTCGGGACTTTCCTCAACGGCGATTCTCTGAAGTTCGTTATAGAAATCAACGTTGATTTCGCCCTGTGCGTCGTTTCCGGCGGTTGCGCCGACCGACATCAGAATCGAGCCGATTTCGCCGCGCCTTACCGCGTTTTTGAACTCCTCAGACTCACTGTCTACGGGAGTTTCGGGCTGATTTAACTGCCCGATTTTTGCGCGAAGCGACATCTTTGAGATTAGTTCTTCAACTCTTTCATTGATATTATCCATCATTCTATTCGCCGTATCTTTCTTTCAAAATATAACGCATAAGCTTAACCGCAAATTCGGCGGTTTCTATCTGGAAATCTTTTCCGAAATGGCGAAGCGCCAGTTCCATATTGTATATGCCGGTATATCCTATTTCATCGAGCGCGTCAAATACGTCTTTCCAGTCTATTGTACCGGTCATGGGTATTTTATGCTGGTCGGTAAGCGTATCGTTATCGTTAAGATGCAAAACAGTAACCTCTTTGCCTATTCTGCGGATAACGTCGGCGGGTTTCGGGTTATTATACCGCATCGCCTTATTTGAATGACCGGTATCAACGCAAACAGTAAAATAATCTTTTAATTCGTCGACCGCTTTAATGGCGGCGTACGCTTTTTCAAATTCCGACATATTCCCGAAAAAGTCACAGGCAGAAAAACGTACGGCGTCGCCGAAGGTTTCCGTAGCTATTTTAATACCGTTTTCTTTCGCATAAGGTATTATACGAGAAAACATATTGAAGCTGAGTTTGTGCATAAGTTCCGGGTCGGGGTCGGGTCCTAAGAAAATCGAGGTTGCGTTATGTATTACGCAAACAGGAGAACCGAGCGCCGCCGTAGCGATACAGTCGAGGCGGGAATTTTCCACAAGCGCGTCGTCTTCCTCCTTTATATTCTTAAAGCCCGGAAGCTTACCGTGCGTTTGACCTATTATTATCCCGAGGCTGTCCGCGTAAGCTTTAAGTTCGGAATAATACTCACGTACCGCACTGTCGCCTTTTGAGTAAACGCAATCCTTATTTCTGTAGTCGTTGGAAGAAAACTCCAAAGAAAAATCAGCAGAATCCGCACCGATTTCACTCACTATTTGCAAAGCGCGTTTATCACCGTATTTTTCCTGAAGCGAACCGATAGATATACCGACTAATCTTTTCATAGAAACACCACCGCATAATTATTCAATATAAATTATATAATATAATTGACTAAAGGTCAATACGAAATCTCTTTTTTTTGCAAACAAAAAAACTCTGCCGACTTCGCGTCGGCAGAGCACAAATAATACTTATTGAATTTCCGCGGGAGTTGCAGCTTCCGCCACAGGTGAACTCAACGCATTTTTCTTCTTTTTAAGTATCAGGAATACGGTCAGTAAGGCAATCCCCGCCAAAAGCACCGCACCGCCGGCAATTATGGCGATAAGCGCCCAAACCGGGAATGTCTCTTCATCATTCGGCATCATTATCTTGATAGTAAGCTTCTTGCCCGCTTCTATTTTGACGGTCTTGAATACGTAGGTGCTTCCGTCGTCAAGCAAAGTACAGATTTTATACTCACCGGGCGCGAGTTTTTCGAACTCGAATCTGCCCTTTTCGTCGGTCTTAACGTGGAGCTTTTTGGTGTTTGCGTAGATATCAATACCGGACAGCAATTTGCCTTCGGGGCTGTAACAGTATCCTTGAAGAGTACCGTATTTTTTCTTTTTCACACCCGAATCCGTATCAATATCGACTTCACCGTTATCGTCAATATCCAAAGAAGTATCCTGACCGACTGTATAGTATATATCCGGAAGCGCGGTCGATACACCGGCCTCAACTTCAACCTCACAGCAGTAGATTCTGTAACCGTCGCTCTCAACCAGATAAACCGCATATTTGCCCGGATTAAGCTTTTCGAATCTGTACACACCTAAATCATCCGTATAAACGGATTTTTCACCCGGGTTCAGAAGCATTTTGACGCCCGGTAAAGTAAGACCGATATCGTCATAAACTCTACCGTTGATTTCACCGGTCAGAACAGGCTCTTCTTCGCCGGACCAGCCGACGTCCTCAAACTTTTCATCGCCCTCAAACGGCATAAATATTTCGGGATCGTAAGGTAGCGCTTTGAATTTACCCACGCTTGCCTTGCTGTTATCAAAGAGGTTTTTACTAGAATCGTTTTCGGTCAAAGAGAGATTGCAGAAATAGCCCTTACCGTGGTCGAGATTATTGACCTGTACGATTATACTCGCTTTTCCGTTGGCGTCAATAACCGCATCGTCTGGGATAATAAAACCGTCCTGAGTTTCGAAATAATACCTGGTCGAATCGAAATAGAGATTTACCGGTAAACTTACGTAATCGCCGCCGGCGGCAACCGATTTATAATAAATCTGCGGATTTATTCCGACAAAGTTCGTTTTAACGTAATTTCCGCTGAAATAGAACCTCGATTTCGGATTTACGGAAACGGTATTACCGTAGGTCCCGTTTGAGAAAGAACCATCGCTTCTCAAAACCTCTTTCGGGAAAGTGTAGTTTTCAAAGAAGCCTTTTTCGAGTTCA
>JAFZIW010000005.1 GCA_017554125.1 Clostridia bacterium
TGACCGCGTATCGCGCGCCTATCGATAATGACAGACGAATCAGGAATAACTGGGTGCAGGGCGAAGCCTGGAAATCCGAAAATCTAAACCGACAGTTTAGCAAGGTCTACGATATCGGTGTTTCCGGTAATACGATTACCGTATGCGGCGCTCTTTCCGGCGTATCACGGTTTGCGTTCGCTAATTATACACTGACCGCGTCATTTTACGGCGACGGTATGATAGATTTCGATATTGACGTTAAAATACGCAAAAGCGCTTTCTGGCTGCCTCGATTCGGTTTTGAATTTTCTGTTCCCGATAAGAATGCAAAGTTCGAGTATTTCGGCAACGGACCTTATGAAAGCTATATTGATATGAATCACGGGGGTCTTACAGGTCTTTATCAAAGCACGGCACAGCGTGAATACGTCAATTATATAAGACCGCAGGAGCACGGCAACCATACAAACGTTCGTATGCTAAAAATCGGCGATTTGGTTTTCACCGGCAAAAATCTTGATATCGGTGTTTCACAGTACAATACGGAAATACTCGATAAAGCGGAACACACCGACGAGCTTTATAAAACAGGGAAGACCTATGTCAGAGTAGATTACAAGATGTCGGGCGTCGGTTCGGACTCATGCGGGCCGAAGCTTCCGCCGCAGTATTCGCTATCCGAAAAGAAATTCAAATTCAAGTTTTCGATGGCGCCTGCAAAATAGAATTATCGCATCCGTTTTTTGCGGGTGCGATTTTTTTGTCATAAAGCCTAAGGGCAAGTCATAATATTCTAACAGAAAAGACAAAATTTCGGAGGAATATTTATGGCTGATACAAGTATATATGCGGATATAGCCGCAAGAACCGGCGGTGATATCTATATCGGTGTTGTGGGGCCGGTAAGATCCGGTAAATCGACTTTTATCAAGCAGTTTATGGATAAACTGGTTATGCCGAACATTGCGGAAGAGTATTCGCGCGAGCGCGCAAACGACGAATTGCCGCAAGCATCCTCCGGTAGAACGATAATGACAACCGAGCCGAAGTTTATCCCGGAAAAAGGCGTAAATATAAGCATTGATAACACCGCCTCAATGAACGTGCGTCTTATTGACTGCGTAGGTTATATCGTACCGAGCGCACTCGGTTACATAGAAAACGACCAACCGCGCATGGTCAAAACGCCGTGGTTTGAAGAACCGATACCTTTTAATATGGCGGCGGAAATAGGAACTAAAAAAGTAATTACCGAGCACTCAACAATCGGTCTTGTAATAACAACGGACGGCTCGATTACCGATATTCCGCGCGAAGAGTATGAAGAAGCTGAAAGTAGGGTAATAGACGAGTTAAACAGCATTCACAAACCGTACATTGTCCTATATAACTGCTTAGAGCCCGAAAATGAAGCGTCTGTTTTCGCGGCGAAGGAATTATCCGAAAAATACGGCGTGCCCGTTATTGCGGTTAACTGTCTTGACCTTGATGAGGAAGATATACGAAAAATTCTCTCTCAAATCCTTTATGAATTTCCGGTAAAGGTAATGAATATCAACTTCCCGCGCTGGATAAATTCATTGCCGCTCGACCATTGGCTAAAATCAGAACTGTTAAGCGACATTAAGAGCGCCGCGACAGAAATCACACGAATCCGTGATATCAATAGCTTTGAAAACGCATTTGATGGTAACGAGCTTACAAACGGCGCGAACGTTCAGAATATTGATTTAGGGCAGGGCAGCGCTCAAATCAAACTGAATATTAAGCAGGAGCTTTTCTATAAGGTGTTAACTCAAACCGCGGGAATAGAAATATCCGATGAGCAGGAACTAATGGAAAATATTATCGAGCTTTCCAAGGTCAAAAAGCAGTATATGCGCGTTAAAGACGCGCTTGACGAAGTTGAGGCAACCGGCTACGGTATTGTTATGCCGACCATTGAGGAGTTATCCCTTGAAGAACCTGAAATTGTGAAGCAGGGTGGAAGATACGGCGTTCGCCTCAAAGCATCGGCGCCCTCAATACATCTTATGAAAGCAAACATAACGACCGAGGTAAGCCCGATAGTCGGCAGTGAAAAACAGTCTGAGGACCTTGTTATGTATCTGCTCAGCGAATTTGAGGAAAACCCGGTAAAAATATGGGATTCAAATATATTCGGTAAATCACTTCACGAACTCGTAAATGAAGGACTGCATACAAAACTTGCCCGTATGCCCGCCGATGCGCGAATGCGTGTTCAGGAAACAATAGAACGCGTAATCAACGAAGGTTGTAACGGTCTTGTCTGTATAATACTGTAAAATCATTCACCCTCCCGCACCCTGAAAATATAATGGGTACAGGAGGGTAATTTATGCCAATTTATATAATTTACGCATTGCTCGCCACATCAGGTACATGGCTTGTCACTGCGCTCGGCGCCGCCACGGTTGCGTTTTTCAAACGACCGACGCCGAAGCTAATGAACGTAATGCTCGGTTTTGCCTCCGGTGTTATGATAGCCGCGTGCTTCTGGTCACTTTTAGAACCGGCTATCGATCTCGCTGACAGCATTTTTAAAACACCCGCGTATTTCATCGTTACCGCCTGTTTTATATGCGGTGCACTGTTTATGTGGCTTTCCGATAAAGCTGTTACTCTAATGAAAATTTATACAAACAGGTGCGCTTTAAGCGGTAATGGACACAATAACCGTATAACGATGCTTATACTTTCCATAACGCTTCATAATATTCCGGAAGGTCTGGCTGTCGGCGTCGCTTTCGGAGCATTAGGAAAGGGAAATGATACTACTCAAAGCCTGATGGGTGCAATAAGTATTGCAATAGGAATAGGACTGCAAAATTTTCCGGAAGGCGCGGCGGTATCTTTGCCGCTCAGACGTGAAGGATGTTCAAGATCCAAAAGCTTTATGCTCGGTCAGGCGTCCGGTATTGTTGAACCGATAGCCGGGGTTTTGGGCGCGGTGCTCGTAGTATATACCGAAATGATTTTGCCGTTTGCGCTATCCTTTGCTGCGGGCGCAATGATACTGGTAGCCGTCCACGAGCTGATACCAGAATGCCAGAAAAGTAAAGGCGAAAATCCATATAACGCCACGATGGGTATTGTTGCGGGTTTTGCCGTTATGATGCTGCCTGACGTAATGCTCGGATAAAGCGGTTTACCGGCAATACAAATGATTTAACAGTTCATATTCGCCCATAAAAGTATACTTGACAGCAATAGATTTCGACTGTATAATTTCTATTGATGTTTATAATCTTTTTGTGTAAAAATTCATGATTTCAGGGTGTTATATATGCGAGGTAAGATTAGTATTTCGACTGTTGTATTTCAACGGGAATTAGGTGATTTTGCCGCTCTTGAAGCCGCAAAAGACGTTGGCGCCGAAGCAGTGGATATATCTTTAGCAGACGAAGATTACCGAAAAGATGATTCGGTATTTTCAAATGGCGACGAAGCCATTTGCGAATACTACACTAAATTAAAGAAAAAAGCTGATGAATTAGGTATTCAAATAGGGCAAACGCACGGTTTTAATCCGCCCGTAAAGGGTGAGGACAATGAATATAATACGGTGGTAGTTCCTGAGAATTCCCGCCTTAACTGTATGGCAACTGCGATTTTAGGTGCGCCAGTCTGTGTTTTTCATCCTGCCGGCACTATGGCTAACCAGGGTGCATCTGATGAATTTATGTTCAATAAAACATATGATTATATAAAAACCGTTCTTGAATATGCTAAAAAATACGGAGTAAAATTCGGACTCGAAACCGTAGGCTCCAACTATAAGCTAAATAATACGATTGATTTCTTCGGTGACTTCAATAAATATATGGATATCTATTCACGCGTTGACGCTATTGATGAGTACAAAGGCCATTTTACCTCATGCGTAGATTCAGGGCATACAAATATGGCTGTGCAGTTCGGTATGCCTACCGTAGGCGATGCTATACGTAAAATGGGCAAAAATGTCGGCGCGCTACATCTTCACGATAACAACGGTTTAATCGATCAACACACCATAATCGGTAGGGGTACTGTTGATTGGCATGATGTTTTTGATGCTCTGTATGAAGTTGGGTACTCAGGCAACTATAATTCGGAAACATATTTTAGCTATAAAGACTCCGATTTCAGAATTGAAGAAGCAAGGTATACAGTTAATGTTATTAAAAAATTGCTTTCACGGTACAGTTTTAATTAAAATAGCATATTAAAAGTAAAAACAGTCAGCGCCGATTTGGTGCTGACTGTTTAATAATATATACGAGTTTGTATACGTTATCCTATTGATAGCATTGATTTAATATCCGGGTCATATTTTTCAGACGTAAGGTGAATGAACAGTTCTTCCGCCGTTGAGAGAATGCCGGCAAGGCAAACCAAAAAACAGAACGGTACGTCAAA
>JAFZIW010000050.1 GCA_017554125.1 Clostridia bacterium
GTCGCCGACAACACTGCGACCCAAATTTACTTCGATACCGCCGTAACGCTTACGGCAGACTGCAGCGACGAAGTGTTATCCGCCGCTTTTTCGTTATGTGAAAAATACGAAAAAACCCTCAGCCGCATGCGGGAGGACAGTGAAGTTTCCCTTATTAACTCAGGCAAGAACACCGCCGGGAAAGACACCTTTGAGGTAATAGAAAAAGGTCTTTACTACGGTATGCTTACCAGCGGAAAATTTGATATAACCGTAGCCGACCTTACCTCGCTATGGGATTTCAAAAACGAAACTGTACCGAGCCGCGACGAAATTGCCGAGGCGCTTAAAAACGTTGATTATGAAAGCATAGAAATATCAGACGGCACTATAAACACAAACGGCAAAAAAATTGATTTGGGCGGCATAGCCAAAGGCTACGTATCGGATAAACTGCTCGAATTCTTCAAAAGCGAAGGCATAAAAAAGGGAATAATCAACCTCGGCGGAAACGTCACCGTTTTCGGCGATAAGTTCTATAAAATCGGTATTAAAAAGCCGTTTGGCGACGGGGATATCTTCGCAAAACTCGGTCTTAAAAACAAGAGTGTTTCAACCTCGGGTACTTACGAGCGCTATTTTGAAAAAGACGGCACTCTTTACCACCATATTCTCGATACAAAGACCGGATATCCGGTTAAAACCGATTTACTCAGCGCTTCGGTGATAGGCGATACCTCCGCCGACTGCGACGCGCTTTCCACCGTTTGTATTTTATACGGACTGCAAAAGGCAACCGAACTGATAAACGAAACAAACGGTTTCGAGGCGGTCTTTATTGATGAAAACTATCAATTAAGTTTCACAGACGGTCTTGAAATCAAAGACGGAATAATTGTACTTAAAACTGATTTGTGAGGTTCAGATAATGAGTTTACTTAGAAAACTGTTTGGAAATTACAGCGAAAAAGAAATCAAAAGGGTCACTCCCCTGCTTAATAAAACGCTCGCGCTTGAAGACGAATACAAGGGTTTAAGCGATGAAGCGTTAAAGCATAAAACAGTAGAATTCAAAGAGCGTCTTTCGGCAGGCGAAACGCTTGACGATATTTTGCCCGAGGCGTTCGCGACCTGCCGCGAAGCCGGCGACCGCGTACTCGGTATGCGCCATTTTCCCGTTCAGCTGTTAGGCGGTATTATACTGCACCAGGGACGTATCAGCGAAATGAAAACCGGTGAAGGTAAAACCTTAGTCGCCACCCTTCCCGCCTACCTCAACGCCCTTTCGGGCGACGGCGTTCATATCGTCACCGTAAACGATTACCTTGCCAAACGCGACTCGGAATGGATGGGTAAGCTGTATCGCTTCTTAGGGCTTACGGTAGGACTTATAGTTCACGGTATGGATAACGATGAAAAGCGCGAAGCATACGCCGCCGATATCACCTACTGCACCAACAACGAACTCGGTTTCGACTATCTGCGCGACAACATGGTGACGTATAAGGAAAACAAGGTTCAGCGCGGACATAACTTTGCCATCGTTGACGAGGTCGACTCCATTCTCATAGACGAAGCGCGTACGCCGCTTATCATTTCGGGTCAGGGCAGTAAATCGACCGACCTTTATACCACCGCGAATAAATTTGCTCTTTCTCTTAAAATGGTAAAGGTAAAAGAGACCGACGACAAAGCGACCGACGAACAGCAGGCGTTTGACGGCGATTACGTGGTCGATGAAAAGGCGAGGACCGCCACCCTTACGCCGTCGGGCGTTGAAAAGGCGGAAAAGTTTTTCGGTATTGAAAATCTTAACGACAGTGAGAATATCGAAATAGCCCACCACATAAATCAGGCGATACGCGCGCACGGTATAATGAAACGCGACGTTGATTACGTTGTAAAAGACGGCGAAGTTATTATTGTCGACGAGTTCACCGGCCGTCTTATGTTCGGCAGACGCTATAACGAAGGTTTGCACCAGGCGATAGAAGCAAAGGAAGGCGTTAAGGTTGAGCGCGAGTCGAAAACGCTTGCAACCATTACTTTCCAAAACTTTTTCCGCCTCTATAACAAGCTTTCGGGTATGACCGGTACCGCTATGACCGAGGAAGCGGAATTTCAGGAGATTTACAAGCTCGACGTTATCGAAATACCCACCAATAAACCGCTTATCAGAATTGATGACGACGACGCGGTATATAAAACCGAGCGCGGCAAGTTTGAGGCGGTAATAGCCAGAATAATTGAGGCGCACGAAAAAGGTCAACCCGTACTTGTAGGCACCGTAACCATTGAAAAATCGGAGCTGCTTTCCGCCCTTCTTAAAAAACAGGGTATCAAGCACAACGTACTCAACGCGAAGCACCACGAAAAAGAAGCGGAAATAATCGCGCAAGCGGGTAAATTCGGCGCCGTTACCATAGCTACCAACATGGCGGGACGCGGTACCGATATAATGCTCGGCGGTAATGCCGAATACCTCGCCAAAGCCGAGCTTCGCAAAGAGGGACTGAGTGAGGAGATTATCGCGGAGGCAACCGGTTACGCCGAAACGGCCGACCGGGATATAATCGCCGCGCGCGAAAAATTCAAAGAGTTTTACGGAAAATATAAAGAAGAAATCGCGCCGGAGGCGCAGGCGGTGCGCGAAGCGGGCGGGCTTTTCATCATAGGCACCGAGCGCCACGATTCAAGGCGTATCGACAACCAGTTGCGCGGACGCGCCGGACGTCAGGGCGACCCGGGCTACACCAAATTCTATATATCGCTTGAAGACGACCTTATGCGTCTTTACGGCGGCGAGCGCATCTCGGGTATTATGGATACAATGCGCGTACCGGAGAATATGCCGCTTGAAAGCCCGATTCTTTCCCGCACCATTGAAAGCGCCCAGCGCAAAAAAGAGGGCATGAACTTTGCCGCGCGTAAGAGCGTTCTTGAATACGACGACGTAATGAACAAACAGCGCGAGCTGATATACGAACAGCGCAACCGCGTTTTGGACGGCGAGAACTTAAAAAACACCGTGCTTAAAATGATAGACGATACCATCGACCTTTACACCGGCGTTTATCTTTCCAACGACGACGAGCATGACGACTGGGACGTAGCGGGGCTTCGCGGGCATTTTGCCGGCGTGATAACCGAGGAAAGCGACCTTCATTTTACAACAGAGGAGCTTGAACGCACCAGCCGCGAGGAAGTCGCGCAAACGCTCAAAGAAAAAGCGCACGCGAAATACGAGGCCCGCGAGGCCGAATTCGGCAGCGAACTTATGCGTGAAATCGAGCGCGTTATGATGCTTCGCAGCGTTGACAGCAACTGGATGGACCATATTGACAATATGGACCGCTTACGCCAGGGTATCGGTCTTCGCGCCTACGGTCAGCATGACCCGGTGGTTGAATACCGCAACGAGAGCTACGATATGTTCAGCGCCATGACCGATGCGATACGCGAACAGACGGCGAAACTCGTGCTTACCGTACGCGTTCGCAAAGAAGAGGAAGTCAAACGCGAAAAGGTCGCCGAGGAGACCGGCACCGGCGAAAAGCCCGCGACGGTACGCGGAAAGGGCGTTGTAAGCAAAAACGCGCTCTGTCCCTGCGGAAGCGGCAAAAAGTATAAGCGTTGCTGCGGTAAAGGGCTGGAATAACAGATACCGTCGGCGGACGCCACCCGCCAGACAATAGGTGCGCCCGCGGTGCGTTGCTCTACTTCAAAAAATTCAAAAAAATATCCGTTTCCCACTTGAAAGGAAGCGGATATTTTGTTATAATATGTAGGTTAATGATGGGGGGATATTTATGTCAAAGGTAGGTTTTGATAACAACAAGTACATAGAGTTGCAGTCACAGAATATTCGTGACAGAATCGCTATGTTCGGCGATAAGCTTTATATGGAGTTCGGCGGTAAACTTTTTGACGATTACCATGCTTCAAGAGTGCTTCCCGGTTTTGCTCCCGATTCAAAGGTCAGAATGCTTTTGAATCTTAAAGACGAGGCGGAAATCGTTATCGTTATAAACGCCGACGCGATAGAGAAAAACAAGCGCAGAGGCGACCTCGGTATAACCTACGACCTTGAAACACTGCGACTTATCGACGCTTTTCGCGGAATAGGACTTTACGTCGGAAGTGTTGTTATAACCAGATTTACCGGTCAACCTCTCGCCATTGCCTTTGAAAACCGGCTTAAGAGTCTCGGCATAAAATCATACCGTCACTATCCCATACAGGATTACCCCTCCAATATCCCGTTTATTGTAAGCGAAGACGGCTTCGGTAAAAACGATTATATTGAGACCGACAGAAAACTCATAGTCGTAACCGCACCGGGTCCCGGAAGTGGTAAAATGGCGACCTGCCTTTCACAGCTTTACCATGAATACAAACGCGGCATAACCGCCGGTTACGCGAAATTCGAGACCTTCCCTATTTGGAATTTACCGCTTAAACATCCGGTCAACGTCGCGTACGAAGCGGCGACCGCCGACCTTAACGACGTTAATATGATAGACCCGTTCCACCTTGAAGCATACGGCAAAACAACGGTAAACTACAACCGTGATATTGAAATATTCCCCGTCCTAAACGCCATCATGGAAAAAATCACCGGCGCTTCGCCGTATAAGAGCCCTACCGATATGGGCGTTAATATGGCGGGCTTCGCCATTTGTGACGATTCGGCGGTACGCGAGGCGGCAAATCAGGAGATTATAAGACGTTATTATACCGCGATGTGTAACGTTCGCCAGGGACTTGGCGATCAGTCGGAAGTAAGCAAGATAGAACTTCTTATGAATCAGTTACACCTGACGGTTGACTGCAGACCGGTAGTTGCCGCCGCGCTTAAAAAGGCGGAGATGACCGACGCGCCCGCGACCGCGATCGAACTTAACGACGGCAGGATCATCACCGGCAAGACCTCTTCCCTTTTGGGCGCATCCTCCTCTATGCTTCTTAACGCGCTTAAAGAGATAGCCGGCATACCCGATGATATAGAACTGCTTTCGCCGACCATTATCGAGCCGATACAGAAAATGAAAACGGGCGTGCTCGGCAACCACAACCCGCGTTTGCACACCGACGAGGTTTTAATTGCGCTTTCAATATGCGCGGCAACCAACGGAACCGCCAAAAAAGCGCTTGACGGGCTTGAAATGCTGAAAGGCGCCGAGGCGCATTCCACGGTAATCCTCTCGCGCGTTGACGAACAGACCTTCAAAAAACTCGGCATAAACATAACTTGCGAGCCGAAATATCAAACTAAAAAACTTTACCACGCATAAAACCGGCGGGCGGATAATATCCGCCCCTAATTTATGAAAGAAGGGCGTAAAATTGGGCGCATACGGATATTTATTTGCTATCGCCTTGATACTTTTATTTACAAAACTTTTCGGAATCGCCTCAGCGAGAGTTCATATGCCTCAGGTCGTCGGCGCGCTTATCGCCGGCGTGCTTTTAGGTCCGAGTTGTTTCGGTATTCTGGAAGAATCGGATTTTTTGCTTAAAACCTCTGAAATCGGCGTAATAATGCTTATGTTCACCGCCGGAATAGATACCGATATTTCCGAACTTAAAAAGACCGGCGGCGCGGCGCTTGTTATAGCAATGCTGGGTGTTTTCGTTCCCATAATCGGTTGCGGCGGCGCGTACTGGCTCTTTTTTAACGACGGCTTTAATTTCAACAGTTTTTTAAGCGCGGCGTTCGTCGGCGTTGTTTTTGCCGCGACGAGCGTAAGTATCACGGTCGAGACGCTGACCGAAATGGGCAAGATAAAATCAAACGTAGGGGCGACGCTACTCGCCGCCGCCATTATTGACGATATTATAGGCATTATCGTTTTGAGCGTACTTACCGGCGTAGGCAATAAAAGCGTCAGTCCCGCTATTGTGACGGTTAAAATACTTCTGTTTTTCGTATTTACCGCCGTTGTCGGCTTCCTTGTTTATCATCTTTTCAAAAGAATCGCCGTTCATCATTCGCATAACCGGCGTATCGCGGTATGGGCGCTTGCCTTCTGCCTTTTGATGTCGTACTGCGCCGAAAGATTTTTCGGGGTTGCGGATATAACCGGCGCGTACTTTGCGGGCGTTATTCTTTGTAACCTTACCGATATGCGGCAATACGTTGCGAAAAAGCTGACGGTAACTTCATATCTTTTCTTTTCTCCGATATTCTTCGCGGGAATAGGACTTCGCACCGATATTTCTGGTATCACGGTAAAAATACTGCTTTTCGCCGCCGTGCTGTTTATTATGGCGGTTATAACCAAAATCATCGGTTGCGGTCTGGGCGCGCGTGTCTTCAAAATGAGCAAAAGCGACTCGCTTAAAGTAGGCGTGGGCATGGTCGCGCGCGGCGAGGTCGCGCTTATGGTGGCGCAAAAGGGTATTACTTCGGGCAATATCAACCCCGAAATACTGCCCGCGATAGTGCTTTGCGTGGTGCTTGCGGCACTAATAACGCCGGTGCTTTTGAAGCTGACATACAAAGAAAAGAAATTAGCAAGTATAACAGAATAAAACGGACGCCTGTCCGTACAAGATATCGAAAGCATAAAAGCCCGACGAAATCGCCGGGCTTTCTTATTTTAACCATACATATTATTTACTTTCATATAATCGTAAATTGATTTGCCGTGGTTTTGCTCTTGTGTCTGTATAGCGTTTATCGCTTTTCGCGCGCTTTCGTCGGCAAACTCGAAAACGCAGGTATCATACAGATGTGAAGCGTGTTTCTCGGCAGTAAGCAAATCGCTGCAAAGAAAGGAGTCATTCTGCTTTTCGGGCGTGTTGCCGCTGCCGTACGCGGCGGTAAACGTCGGCTGACTGCCGCCGCTTTGCGGCTGTTCAACCGTTCCCTGCTCCATTTTCTCGAAAATCCGCAAGTGCTGCTGTTCGGCACTTGAAAGATTACTGAAAAGGTTTTTCAGTTGCGGGTCGCATGCCGAATCGGAAGCCTTTTTGTATTTTTCAATGCAAAGTTTTTCGGCGTCTTTCATATCTTTCAGTAATGACTGTTCTTTTTGTGTTAATGTCATTTTTATCACCTCGTGTATAGTTTTGACATTGACGCCTTTTTTATGCAAAACTTTTTTTGAAAACTTTAATAATTTTTAAGTTCATTTAAGTTAAGGGCGTTATAGTATAGTCAAAAGGAGGCGACCTTATGGAAATCACATCCGTATTCCAAAGACAGGAATATAAATATATAATGACAAAAAGCCAAAAGGCGAAAATCATTAAGGCCATAAATGAACACGGCGTCATACTTGATTCATACGGCAGAACGACCGTAAGAAACGTATACTACGATACCGACAGTTACCGGCTGATACGCCACTCGATAGAATCACCGGTATACAAAGAAAAACTCAGGCTCAGAAGCTACGAACCCGCCCGTGACGACAGCGCGGTATTTGTTGAACTCAAAAAGAAATACGACCATATAGTCTACAAGCGCCGTATACCGCTTAAAACGTCAGTTGCGGAAAGCTGGCTTTCAGGCGAATCCCCTCGCCCGGACGATCGGCAAATAACAAAAGAAATTGACTATTTTCTCTCGTTTTACAAAACGCTTAAACCGGTAATATTTTTAAGTTACGAACGCGAAGCGTATTCGAGCGCGAATGACAATGACCTGCGAATCACATTTGACGAAAATATTTTAAGCCGTCAGAAAGATTTATCACTTAAGGTCGACGTTTACGGCGATTACGTACTGCCGCCGGAAATGACGCTTATGGAAATCAAGTGCGGCGGCTCAATGCCGAAATGGCTCGCAACCGAGCTTTCAAAAAACCGTTTATATAAAACTTCATTTTCAAAATACGGAACCGCGTATACCAATGTAATTCTTAAGAAACAAAGAGAGGTTGTTCATTATGCTTAATTCATTATTCAAAGGATTGTTTGATTCCTCGACCGCGTCGGTCATCAGCGTAGGGCATTTTCTGCTCTGCATAGGCTTAAGCCTCCTGCTCGGCGCAGTCATGGCAATCAGTTACACATACAAAACGCGTTACACAAAGAGTTTTCTTTTAACACTCGCAATTCTACCCGCGGTAGTCTGCGTGGTAATAATGATGGTAAACGGCAACGTCGGCACGGGCGTAGCGGTCGCAGGCGCGTTTAGCCTGGTGCGATTCCGTTCGGCACCGGGCACGGCAAAAGAAATCGCCATGATTTTTCTCGCGATGAGCGCGGGACTTATCGCAGGCATGGGTTATCTCGGATTCGCGGTACTTTTCACTTTGATTCTTTGCCTGATATTCGTGCTTTACAGTTCTCTTAAATTCGGCGAAAAACGCATTTCAAGTTACAAAACCATGTCGGTAACAATACCGGAGGACCTTAATTACACTGAGGTTTTCGACGATATACTGAAAAAATATACGGTTCAGTACGAATTAAGTAAGGTTAAAACTACAAACATGGGCAGTATGTTCAAGCTGACCTACGATATCGCTCTTAAAGACGTATCGCTTGAAAAGGAAATGATAGACGCCATACGCGAGAGAAACGGCAATCTCGAAATATCGGTATCAAATCAGGAAGTACCAAACTCCGAATTATAATAATAATAAAAAGAGGTGCTTACCATGAAAAAGAATAAAACATTACTTACACTTACCGCTTTAACGCTCGCGCTTTTACTCGCGCTTTGCGGTTGCGGAAGCAGCACAGAATCATCATCAAAATCCGGCAACGCCGCGGGTGCGGCGACCTCCCTTTCGCTTGATACCTCGGATATGTTTACCTCTCGAGACCTTGAAACCGACTACGACGAGAGTACGGCTACAAAACTTACATTAAGCGACGAAAATCCGAAAATAAAAATCACAAGTGCCGGAACATATATAATCACCGGGACGGCGACGGACGGCTCGATAACAGTCGAGGCTTCGGATGACGACAAGGTTCAGATAGTATTAAACGGCGTAACGCTCACGAGTAAAACCTCGGCGGCGATTTACGTAAAATCAGCCGATAAAGTCTTCATCACAACCGCTAAAGGAACCGAAAACACAATTTCAAACGGCGGGACATTCACCGCGATAGACGATGAAAACATCGACGGCGCGATTTTTGCAAAAGACGATATAGTCTTTAACGGCGAGGGTACGCTGAACGTAACAAGCCCCGCTAAACACGGCATCGTCGGCAAGGACGACGTTAAGTTCACAAGCGGCGAATACGTTATCGAGTGTGCAAGTCACGGTGTTGACGCGAACGACAGTATTCGCATAACCGAAGCGACTATTAAAATAACCGCCGATAAAGACGGACTCCATTGCGAAAACGATGACGATACTTCAAAAGGTTATATTTATATCGCAAGCGGAACGCTTAATATTGAATCCGACGACGACGGCGTTCATGCGAACACCTACCTTGTAATAAATGACGGCACGTTAAAAATAACCGCCGCGGAAGGACTTGAAGCGACAGTTGTACAGATAAACGGCGGTACGGTCGATATTGAAGCTTCGGACGACGGCATCAACGCGGCGAAGAAATCGGACGTCTCAACGCCTCTCGTTGAAATCAACGGCGGTAAAATCACGATAGTTATGGGCAGAGGCGATACGGACGGCATTGACTCCAACGGCGATATTATTATCAACGGCGGAACGGTGGACGTAACCGGCAATTCAACCTTTGATTATAACGGAAAAGGCGTTATCAACGGCGGAACGGTCATTGTAAACGGCGAAGAGGTAAGCGAGTTGCCTAACCAATTCGGCGGTATGGGCGATATGGGCGGCAGACCCGACGGTATGCGGGGCGGAAGCGGCGACGGCTCGACCGACGCCATAACCTCACCCACCCCAAACGCCGACGGCGAACGCCCGGAAATGCCGAGTTTTGACAAAGACGGCAAGCGTCCTGAATTACCTGAAATCGGTTCGGACGGCGAACGGCCGGAAATGCCGGACTTCGGTAAAAACTACGGCGGTACGGAAAAACCCAAAAAACCGTGGGAAAATTTTGACGGTGAAAACGGTAAAACCGAATCCGGAAAAGGTACATGAACAATATGACGGCCACACAGTATTAACGAAACAGCGCGGCGGGAAATCCCGCCGCGCTGTGTTTTTATAATTTACAGAGAACTTTGTATCACAATTACACAAACGATTTATCGTATGTTATCACGCATTCATAGGTCTTATCTATCTGTTTTGCGCGTTTTTTGATTTCGGTGTCAAGCTCGGTCTCGGTCAGTTTAACGGAGTTCGGAACGACGACGTCGAATATAAGATTAGTGCGTTCGTCAGATGGCGGCGTCATTCTAAAATCATGTAGAGTAAGGTCCTCGTGAATTGATTTTATTACCTCTACCATTGCCGCTTTCGCACTGTTCACCGATTCATCGTTTACGTTTACCGGGTCCATATGTATAACAAGACTGATACCGCACTTTTCCCCTACCACCTTTTCGCAGATATCTATCTGCTCGTGGCATTTGACTATATCGGTATCCTGCGGAACTTCGACGTGTACCGAGGCAAACTGTCTGCCGTGACCGTAGTTATGAACTATGAGGTCATGAACGCCCAAAAAGCCGTCAAACGCCATAATGCCGCGCTCGATATCGTTTATCAGCTCCGGCTCGGGCGGGCGGCCCAACAGCTCGCCGATGGTGTCTTTAAGGGTGCTGATTCCCGACCAGAGTATAAACGCGGCGACGCCTATCGATACAACCGCGTCAAGATTAAACGATAAACTTACGTTCATCGATACAATCGCGCAAACAAGTATCGCAAGGGTTGAAATGCAGTCGTTAAGACTGTCTCTCGCGGTGGCGATAAGCGTAGATGAATTTATGCGTCTGCCGAGTTTGAAATTAAATAGGAACATCCAGAGTTTAACGAGTATCGACAGCCAGAGTATGCAGAGCGCGGGATAAGAAAACCGGGGCGCGGTCGCGCCCGAGGCTATCGCCTTTACGGAGTTTATCATCAGCTCGGCGCCGACTATCAGAATAAGAATGGATACGGTAAAAGCCGAAAGATACTCCATTCTGCCGTGCCCGAAGGGGTGGTCGGCGTCCGCCGGTTTATTTGAAAGGCGGAAGCCTATCATGGATATCAGCGACGAGCCCATATCCGAAAGGTTGTTAAGACCATCCGCAATAACCGACATACTGCCGATTATCGCACCCGCCGCGATTTTGGCGATACAAAGCAAAAGATTGCAGACTATCCCGGTTATCGCGCCGAGGTTGCCGTAGGAAAGGCGGACGTTACGGTCCTTTACGTCCGCGCTGTTCTTAATAAACAGTTTTACTAAAAGTTCGGTCATTAAAACTTACTTCCTTTACTTCCCTTGCTTCCGAAGGAAACGCCGGAAAGTATATTGGTATCTATCGTAAATTTGAGGTTTTCGCGCTTGCGCTCGCGGCGAAACGCGGTATCTACGAGTTTATCGATAAGCTCGCGGTATTTTATACCGGTAGCCTCCCAAAGATAAAACGCCAGAGAGCCCGGTACGGTATTTATCTCATTGGCATAGACCTCGCCGGTTTTATTATCAAGCAGATAGTCTATGCGAACCACGCCCGAAGCGCCTATCGCCTTAAAAATCTTACAGGATATATCGCGTATCTTTTCCGAAAGCTCCTCGGGGATATCGGCTGGAATCTTTCTGCCGAGCGAAGCCATGCCTTTGCTCGGGCCCTCTTTAGCGCCACCCTCGTATTTATCCTTATAAGAAAGTATTTCATCATGCATAAACGGCTCTTCGCAAACAGAGGCTTTACATTCATCGCAGTCGCCTAAAACGGAGCAGTTAATTTCGCGCAGGTTTTCGACGGCGCGTTCCGCCAGAATCTTATCCGCAAAGCTCGCGGCAAGGCGTATCGCCTCATCGAGTTCCTGCTCGGTTTTAACTTTGCTGATGCCTACGCTCGAGCCTAAATTTATCGGCTTGACGATAAGCGGAAAGCCGACCCGGGTTTTGATTTTTTCGGCAATGTCGGCGCTGTTTATCATGTATTCGCGCGCGGTAAAGCGCACACAGTCGAGCACCGGCAGACCCGCGGCGGAAAGTACGTCCTTAAACACCGCCTTATCCATACCGACGGCGGCGGAAATAATATCACAACTGATATACGGAAGCCCTAAAAACTCAAAATAACCGGCTATCGTACCGTCCTCGCAATTGGTTCCGTGTACTATCGGGAAAGCAAGGTCAATTTTGGTTTCTTTAGCCTTTTTGAACGCTTTTTTGTTGACCGGTTGCATAAATACGCCGTCGTTTCTTTTGATAAATGTGACCTCTTCGCTCAAAGCCAAAAGTTTATCTAAATCCCTGAAACTCTCTATCTCGAACATCTTGTCGGAAGAAAACATAACGCCGCCCTTTGTAACGTAAACCGGCGTTATATCATACTTTTCCCTGTCCATCGCGCGCATCGCCTGCACCGCTGATATAATGGATACCTCGTGTTCAACCGAGCGGCAACCAAAAAAGACAGCAACGTTTAGTTTCATATATATTACCTCAATTCAAATAATTATCCGGCAGGTCGTTTTCAAGCAGTACCACGCTGTTTTTATCGCATAGCGTAAGATACAAATCCATTCCCTCTTTGAAGCTTGAAACAACGTGGAGATTTGCGATATCAAAATCGGTGGTTTTAACCGCGTCACACATCGGAACAGAGCGGTTTTTACCGACGAGTATTATTATATCACAATATTTTGCCGCTTCAAGACCAAGCGCGAAATTGCAGTCGTATTCGCGGCTTCCGAGTTCAATAAGACCCGGCGTTATAACCGTTTTTTTCATTCCCTCAAACGAACCGAGCACCCTCACCGCTTCAAGACACCCTTCGGGATTTGAGTTGTAAGCGTCGTCAATAAGAAGCGAGCCGTTATTAAAGGGCTTGAGTTCGAGGCGGTGTTCGGCGGGCGATAGCGCCGCCACGGCGCATTTAATATCATCCGCGCCGACGCCCATTATATGCGCGAGTGCCGATGCTGCGAGAATATCGGCGATACTGTGTCTGCCTAAAAGTTTTGTTTTCAAGGTGAGCGTTTCGCCCGCTAAGTGCAAATCAAAAGCCGAGCCGGATGGCGAATAGCGGATATTATCGGCGTAATAATCTGTTCCCTCGCCGAAGAAAACCGCTTTTTCGCATTTATCCCGCCTCGCGGAAATGCCTTCGCTGTCGGTGTTTGCAAGACATACGCCGCCGTTTGCCGTCACGGCGTCGTAAAGCTCGAACTTGGTCTTGAAAACGTTATCGACCGATTTGAAGGTATCGAGATGCTGTTCGCCGACCGAGGTGATTATTCCGAAACCGGGATTTACGATATCGCATATTTCCTTAATATCACCTGTTTTTTTCGCGCCCATTTCGCAGATGAAAATTTCGGTCTGCGGCTTTAAGTGTTCCCTTACGGTACGCACAACGCCCATCGGCGTATTAAAGCTTTGCGGCGTGCAAAGGGTGTTGAATTTTTCGCTTAAAATACGGTTAAGTATGAACTTGGTCGTGGTCTTGCCGTAACTGCCGGTAATTCCCACGATTTTTAACGACTTATGCGATTTAAGTATACGTTTCGCATCGTTTATATAATGCCTGCCGATGAGTTTTTCGGCGGGCGAGTTTATTATTTTTGTGATAACAGCGAGTATCGGAGTAACCGAAGTAAGCATAAACGAGATAAGAAGCAGCGGCTCGCCTGTTTTGGTTTTATAAAGCAACGCGCAAAGCGTTATCAAAGCGGCAACAATTACCGCGGCGCTGAAATAAAGGCGCTTTACGCGGGCGGTAAATACAAGCGGTTTTATAGCCTTTTTCTTTGCGAATACCGCGAGAATCACACGGAAAATCAAGGCAAACAGACATATAATCGACATTGTTATCGGACTTTCGGTTAAGAAAAGCACCGAAAGAATGCAATATAAGAAGCAGTCGCCGCAAAGGCGGAAAACGTAAGCGTCCTTGACCCAGTTAAAATACCGCGACAAAAAATAAGAATTCTGTTGAAGCATCTGATACTGCGTATAAAGCGAAAACAGCGCCGAAACGCTCAAAAGCAGAATTGAAATATCGGTAAAAATATTCAAAAGCCGAACCCTCCTACTTTATAAAAGACTGTAATATTCTATGCGCCGTATAAGGCTTTTCAATAAAAGAGAAATGCCCCGCGCCCTCTATTACGCACAAACCGCTGTCGGCGATTTTTTCCTTGATTATTTCCGCGCTTGAAAGCGGCGTATCGGTATCCTTTTCGCCCCATATAAGAAGTGTGGGACACTTGATATTACCGAGAATATCGCGCAGGTCGGTATTGACGAGTGAAACCATGGTGTTTCTAAGTACCGGCGGCGCGGCGTTATAATCCGCCGAACCGTAATGCTTACGCGCCTTATCGAGCAGACCGCCGCTGAAATTCTTTATAACGGGCAACGTCAGCACGCGCTTTATGCGCTTGAAATTTTTTGCCCTTCTCTTTTGCCGCGGCGTCTTTTCCGCCACTATTCCGGCGGAATCGAGAAGGACTATTTTTGAGGGACTTATCCTGCCGCTTCCGGCAAGCGACAAAATCACCCTTCCGCCGTGAGAATGCCCGATAAATACCGCCTTACCGACGTCAACGCCGGCAAACGATAAAAACTCCGTAACGAAATCGCAGTAGTTTTCGATATTCCACGGCGTTTTCATTACCTCACTGCCGCCGCAACCGGGAAAGTTTACGGCATAAAACGTCGCGCGGTCACCAAGCTCACTCATAATACCCTTGTAAACGTCAAAAGACGAACCCCAGCCGTGAAGCAGTACCACGGGTATTTCGCCCTCGCCCGATATGAGATATTCAGTTTTAAGACCGCAAATCAGGGTATCCATAAAACCGCCCTTTCGGTAACATATAATCATTAAAAATCAAACGGTTGAACCGACCGCGCCTCAAGCGGCGCGTTTTCGGCATTTGTATAACTATTATAACAGATAAGCCGTAAAAAAAGAAGAGTTTTTTCAAAAAAATAAAATAGTTCTTGAAAAGCCGGGCGCGGGATGTTATAATACAGTCGAATAGATGTTCGGTGCGAGGTGCGTTATGGACAGAAGACCTTTAAGCGATAACCAGAAAAAAGTTTATAAATTTCTTGTAGAAAGGCTGAGCGGCGGCCTTCCGCCCACCGTTCGTGAGATATGCGAAGCCACCGGGCTGCATTCGACCTCCTCGGTACACGGTATACTCAATTTCCTCGAAGAAAACGATTATATCACGCGTGACGCGAAGTTTTCCCGCGCAATAAGATTGAGCGGCGATTTTGATTCCTCGATGGTTCCGCTCGTCGGTAAAATCACCGCGGGTCAACCGATTCTCGCCGTAGAGCAGATAGAGGACTATATCCCCTATCCCACGCGCAACGCCGACGGGCTGTTCGCTCTTAAGGTTGTGGGGCTCAGCATGAAAAACGCCGGTATTCTCGACGGGGATATCGTTATAGCCGATAAAAACTCACCGTGTAAAAACGGCGATATAATAATCGGTATGGATGGCGACGAGGCAACCGTAAAGCGTCTCTGTCTTAAAGACGGTAAGGTTGTTTTTATGCCGGAAAACGAAGATTTTTCGCCTATTTATCCGAAAGAGCCAAAGGTACTCGGTAAGGTTATCGGCTCTTTCAGAAAGTATTGATTATGGGTTGGAATTATGTTAAAATTTGTTGAAATTTTTACGGACGGCGCGTGTTCAGGCAACCCCGGCCCCGGCGGCTGGGGCGCTGTTTTGCGTTACGGCAACCGCGAAAAGGAAATCTCGGGCGGTGAAGAAAACACCACCAACAACAGAATGGAACTGACCGCCGCCATAGAGGCGCTGTCGGCGCTTAAAGAACCCTGCCGCGTTACGCTTACCACCGATTCAAAATACGTATGCGACGGAATGACGCTCGGCTGGGCGCGCCAATGGCGCAGTAACGGTTGGCGCAAAGCCGATAAAAAGGCGGCGCAGAACACCGAGCTTTGGGAAAAACTGTTAGAACTTGACGATTATCATGAAATAACCTTCGTATGGGTCCGCGGCCATGACGGTCACCCCGAAAACGAGCGTTGCGACAAACTGGCGGTTGAATATTATCAAAGATACAAGGGGTCAAAGACGAATGAAAAGTAAACAGATAAGATTTTTGGTATTAAACGCCGTTATTGCGGCACTTTACGTCGCTTTGACATATTTGACAAGGCTGTTTCACCTTGCCGATTTCGCGGTACAGTTCCGCATTTCGGAAGCGCTTAACGTTATGGCGCTGTTTACCCCGGCGACAATACCGGGACTGACAATAGGTTGCTTTTTGGCAAACCTGCCCTCCGAACTCGGTCCGATAGACTGGTGGTTCGGCACCCTGGCAACGCTTGTGGCGGCTGTCGCAATGTATCTTTTCAGAAACGTAAAAATCAAAGGCTTTCCGTTTTTATCAATGCTCATGCCGGCTGTTGCCAACGGCATAATCGTCGGCATAGAATTAACGTATATCACAAAAATATACACCCCCACGCTCACCGGATTTTTAGTTGCGGGTTCGCTTGTTGCCCTCGGCGAAATCGCCGTTCTCTTTACCCTCGGCGCACTTTTTTACTACCGCTTGCTCAAAAACCCGCGAATACTCGATTTAGAGAAACTGAAATAACTTTAACCGGCGGTTTCCGCCGGTTTTTGTTTGGCTTTTAATTGACAAAACGGTCAAGGCGTTATATAATAATAAAGTTAATTATATCACTATAAGGAAGTAAGTTTATGCAGTGGACTTCACTCAACGATTTAAGAGAAAAATACCTGAGCTTTTTTGAATCAAAAGGGCATTTACGCCTTCAAAGCTTCCCTCTTGTCCCCAAAGGGGATAAGTCGCTTTTGCTCATAAATTCCGGTATGGCGCCTATGAAAAAGTATTTTACCGGCGAGGTCACTCCCCCGCGCAACCGCGTTACCACTTGCCAGAAATGTATAAGAACGCCCGACCTTGAGCGCGTCGGGCATACCGCGCGACACGGCACGTATTTTGAAATGCTCGGCAACTTCTCCTTCGGCGATTATTTCAAACACGAGGCGATCGCCTGGGCGTGGGAATTTCTGACGCAGGTTTTAGAAATACCCGCCGACCTTTTATGGCCTTCGGTTTATGAGGAAGACGATGAGGCGTACGCTATATGGCGCGACGAGATAGGCGTACGCGAGGACCATATAGTGCGCCTCGGCAAAGAGGATAATTTCTGGGAGCACGGCACGGGTCCCTGCGGTCCTTGCAGTGAAATATATTTTGACCGCGGCGAAAAATACGGTTGCGGTAAAGCCGACTGCCGCCCGGGTTGCGACTGCGACAGATACATGGAAATATGGAACAACGTTTTCTCGCAGTTCAACAATATGGGCGACGGCACGTATACCGAGCTTGAACACAAAAACATCGATACCGGCATGGGTCTTGAACGCCTTGCCTGCGTTATGCAGGGCGTTGACAATATGTTCGAGGTCGACAGTATAAGGAACACGCTGAATGTGGTTTGCCGCATATCCGGCAAGACCTACGGCGCCGACGAAGCCACGGATATCTCGATTCGTGCGATAACCGACCACGCGCGCGCCGCGACGTTTATGATAAGCGACGGTATTATTCCCTCAAACGAGGGTCGTGGATACGTATTGCGCAGACTCCTGCGCCGCGCGGCAAGACACGGCAGACTGCTCGGCATAACCCGCCGTTTCCTCACGGAAATCACCGATTCGGTAATAAACGAAAACAAAGCGGGTTATCCGGAAATCTTTGAGAAACAGGAAATAATCAAAAAGGTTATTCTGAGCGAAGAAGAAAGCTTTGCAAAAACCATCGACCAGGGTCTTAACATATTAAACGACCTGATGAAATCGGGCGGCACGCTTTCGGGCGACGACGCTTTCAAGCTTTATGATACCTACGGCTTCCCTCTCGACCTTACGAAAGATATACTTACAGAACACGGCATGAACGTTGACGAGGAAGGCTTTAACGCCCTTATGCTCCATCAAAGAGAGCTTGCCCGTTCCTCACGCAAAGCGGAGGACGGCGAAAGCTGGAGCAGTAACGATTTAAGCTTCGAGGGAATTGACAAAACCGAATTTCTCGGTTACACTCTCGACGCCTGCGAGGCGAAAATACTCGATATCGTTTCCGGTGGCGAGCACGTTTCCACCGCCGAGAACGAAAACGTAACGGTTGTACTTGATAAAACCGCGTTCTACGCCGAAAGCGGCGGTCAGGTCGCCGATACCGGAAAAATAGCCTGTGAAAACGCCGTATTTTACGTTTCGGACGTTAAAAAGAATTCTTCCGGAATTTTCATGCACACAGGTAAGCTTACCGGCAAGGTTTCGGTGGGCGACACCGTCCGTGCAGAAATCGACTCCGTCCGCAGAAGCGAGA
>JAFZIW010000051.1 GCA_017554125.1 Clostridia bacterium
GAGGGGAGGCAATGTTTTGCCGGAAGAAAACTTATTGTCATACAAATGTCCTGCTTGCGGGTCGCCGCTTACGTATAATACAAACGGAAAACTTGTTTGCGACGCGTGCTCAAACGAGTTCGAGGTCGACGCCGTAAAGAAATTCAATGAGGAAAACGCGGGCGAACAGGGCTTCGACTGGAGCGGATACAAAGAAAAGTTTGAGACTGGCAGCGAAAAGCTCGAAAACACCCGGGTTTACGTTTGCCGTTTCTGCGGTGCGGCTATTGAGACCGACGGTACTACCGCCGCTACTCACTGTCCGTATTGCGATAACGAGGTTATTATCAGCGAACAGCTTTCCGGTTCGATAAAGCCAAACGCCGTTATACCGTTTTCGATTGATAAAAAAGCCGCTATCGAGGCGGTAAAGAATCATTTTAAGGGCAAGAAGCTGTTGCCTAAGGACTTCGGTCAGGAGCATAAGCTCGGCAAAATCAAGGGTATTTACGTTCCGTTCTGGCTTTTTGATTCGGGCATTGACGGCAACACGAACATAAACGCGATAAACCGCCGTTACTATTCCGATTCCGATTACAATTACACCGAAACCAAGCATTATCTTGTGGCGCTCGACGGTTCGATGGAGTTTTCGCGTATCCCCGTAGACGGCAGTGAAAAGATGGATAACGACCTTATGGATGCGCTTGAGCCGTTTGATTATTCGGGTCTTAAAGATTTTGACCCGGCGTATCTTTCGGGATTTCTTGCTGACCGATTTGACGATGACCCGGATGAAAGTCTGCCGAGGGCGTCTTCCCGTATGGATAACAGCGCGAGGGATATATTCCTTGACTGCGCTTCGGAATTTGACAGCGCCTCGATAAAGAGCACTAATTATCATCTCGTTGACCCGTCGGTCAAGTACGTGCTTTTGCCGGTGTACCTTCTCAACTTAAAATATAAGGAAAAGAATTACCGCTTTGCCGTAAACGGGCAGGCCGGAAAAGTGGTCGGCGAATTGCCGATAAGTAAGCTTAAATCGTTTTTACAGTTCTGTCTTTTCGGCATACCCGCGGCGGCGATAGTATCCGCCATTGCCTATTTTATTGTAAGGTGAGGTGCGGATATGAAAAGAATAATAAGTATATTGTTTGCCGCGTTCCTGATTTTCGCTTTTGCCTTGCCGGCGTTTGCCGAGGATTACAATGACGGCGTTTACCGGTTTAACGATTTTACCGAAACTTTCAGCGATAACGATGCAAAACGACTCAACAGTACCATTGACGAACTGATACCGAAACTTAAAACAGACCTGCCGGTTTACGTTTTCAATACGCTCAAAGAAGACGAGTCTTTCGATGAAAGAGCAAATTATTTTTATGAGCATAACAACTTCGGCTACGGTACCGATAAGAGCGGCATATTACTGGCGATTTATTTAGGCGATGAACCTAAATATAACCTGTACCGTTACGGTACGGCAAAAACGCTTATTGACGATAAAGAAGAGCAGGCGATAGGCGACGCGTTCGTTTTCGATTTTAACTCGGACGCCGCGTATTATGACATAATAGACAGGTATCTTTCAAACGTGTCCGCCGCTGTGGACGGCGAAAGCGACGGTACCGAAGCGGTCGGCTATACGGCAACCGGAGAATTAGCGACGGTTATTGATAACGCGGACGTATTGAGCGATAAAGAGGAAGAAGACCTGCGCGAGCGCGTCAAAAAAATCAACGATAAATATGACGTTAATTACGTCATTCTGACCGGTGATGATAATGAAGGTCTTTCGCCTGAAAGCTATACTCTTAATTTCCTTAAAGAATACGGTTACGACAGCGACGGTCAGAACGCGGTTGTCTTTTATATCTCATTTGAGCCGGGTAACAGATGCTGGCGGACAACCGCAAGAAACTCGATATATAAAAAGTTTACCGAGAGCGTTATTAACGATATTGACGACCATATAGAGCCGGATATGAAAAACGGCGACTATTACGACGCTTGTCTTACGCATATTTCTTACGTTAAAAAAATCGTTTCGGGTAAATATAAAGAGCCGGTTGACAGAGGCCCGATACTTATAGGTATTATCGTGGGCGTGGTAGTCGGCATTATCGTAGGACTTATGCATCTTGCGAGCTGTAAAAAAGCGATGAGGGTCGTAGCACCGGTCGACGCGCACGAGTATTTGGTTAAAGACAGTTTTAATCTCCGCGATAAAAAGGTCTATTACCTCTATACCACGGTGACCAAAACCGCAAAACCGAAATCGAGCAGTTCTTCGGGCGGTTCATCGTATTCAAGCGGTTCTTCGGGTGGCGGATACTCGTCCGGCGGCAGAAGTTTTTAAGCGTAAACAATTTTTGTTAATATAATTTTTTGGAGGAATAAATATGGGACTTATTAAAGCAGGCATAGGAGCGCTCGGAGGTACTCTCGCCGACCAGTGGAAAGAATTTTTCTATTGTGATTCACTCGCCGCCGACGTAATGGTGGTAAAAGGGCAGAAGCGTTTAACCTCTCGCTCGTCAAACACAAAGGCAAACGACAATATCATTTCAAACGGCTCGGGTATCGCCGTTGCCGACGGTCAGTGCATGATTATCGTTGAACAGGGTAAGGTCGTTGAACTTTGCGCCGAGCCGGGGCAGTTCACCTACGATACCTCAACCGAGCCGAGTATTTTCACCGGCAAGCTCTCTACGAGTATTAAGGAATCGTTCAAAACCTTGGGCAGACGTTTCACATACGGCGGCGATACCGGTAAGGATCAGCGCGTTTACTATTTCAACACCAAGGAACTTATCGACAACAAATTCGGCACGCCGAATCCGATACCTTTCAGGGTTGTAGACAAGAACATCAACCTCGATATCGACGTATCGGTGCGCGCTTCCGGCGTTTATTCGTATAAAATTGCCGATCCGATGCTGTTTTACGCCAACGTTTGCGGAAACGTTGAAGAAGAGTATTTAAGAGAAAATATTGACGCTCAGCTGAAAACCGAATTCGTAAGCGCGCTTCAACCGGCGTTCGGTAAGCTTTCCGCTTTGGGACTTCGTCCTAACGAGATAGTTACTCATAATACCGAACTTGAAGCCGCAATGAACGAAGCGCTTTCGAGCAAATGGCGCGAGCTTCGCGGACTTGAAGTCGTAACCGTCGCTCTCGGCAGCGTTACGCTTCCCGAGGAAGACCAGGAACTCATCAAGAAGGCTCAGCACGCGGCGATTCTCCGCGACCCGACAATGGCGGCGGCTACTCTTACCGGCGCTACCGCGGAGGCAATGCGTACTGCGGCGGGCAACCAGAACGGCGCAATGGCAGGCTTTATGGGTATGGGTATGGCGATGAACGCGGCAGGCGGTATGGGTACTCAGAACCTTTACGCCATGGGCGCTCAGCAGAATGCGCAGAACGCTCAAAACGCTCAGGCCGCCGGTGCGGTCGCAGGCGGTTGGGTCTGCGAATGCGGCGCTCAGAATACCGGCAATTTCTGCACCAACTGCGGCAAGCAGAAGGCAACCGGCTGGGTTTGCGAATGCGGCGCTCAGAATACCGGCAATTTCTGCACCAATTGCGGTAAACCGAAGCCGTAATATAAGGAGTAGTTATGGGCTTATTTGATTCGATTTTACGCCAGACGGAAAACCTGATTAAAAACAGTGCGAACCAGGCGGTAAAAGGAACGCCCGGCGGCGCGAATCCCGCTCCGGCGTCCGGCGGTATATCCAAGACGGTCACGCTTTCGGCGTTGCCTCAAAACGCCGCCGAAATGCGAGCTATGCCGGAATTTACCCTTTCGGACCCGTTTACCGTGCTGGCATTCGGCGTCGCGGCGCTTAACAGGTATGCTACCGACCGCGAGGCGAGTAAGGAAATGCTTAACGCGTTAAAGGGCCCCGAGCCGCTGACCGTGCGTGAATTGCAGTTTATCAACGACCGTTTTATGGACGGTAAAGATTATATTACGCGTTCATATTTCGGCGGCACGTCGCCGGAAAACGATTATACGCCGTCGGTACCCTATACGGTCAAGATAACCGAGCAGTCGAACAGCCGCGAAAACGAGGGATATATAAAACTGTATCTGACATCCTCCGGCGCCGACAGTATAAGACCCGTTACGCTTCGTAACAAGCCGTCGACCGGTGAATGGTTTTTATGGGAGTTTGACGGTATGCTGTCAAGCATACGAATTCCGAAATCAACCGACAAATGGGCATAAAGAAAGCGCTCCGCATATCGCGGAGCGCACTTTTTCGGTATTTACGCGTTTGACCTTATGTAGTAGAAAATATACTGTTGGGCGATACCCGCCGCGCCTTTGGCGCAGGCGGGTATTTCGCCGCCGAAGTATTCTTCGAGCGCCCGCTTAATCCAAACGTCTTTCGGGAACGCCTCTATGTGACCGCAGCCGTAAAGCAGAACGCAGTCGGCAACCTTAGGACCCACACCCTTGATTTTAAGCAATATTTCGCGCGCAGCCTCGTAATCGAGGCGTTTAAGCGACTCTAAATCAATTTCACCGCCTGCCACCTTGCGCGCCGCGTCGATAATGTACTTTGCGCGAAAACCGCTTCTTATGGGTGCAAGGTCGGTTTCGGTAAGGCGGGCGAGCGTTTCGGCGTCGGGGAAAGCGTATGCCACGCCCTTTCTTTCACCGAAGTTTTCGCAAAGGCGGTCAATTATACCTTTTATCCTCGGTATATTGTTGTTTTGCGAAATGATAAATGAGCAAAGCGCCTCAAACGGCTCCTGGCGAAGTATTCTTATACCGCTTGAAGCGTTGGCGGCGGCGTAAAGAGTTTTATTTTCGGAAAACTGATTTATTACGGCGGAGTAATCGCGCCCCAAATCAAAATAATCGAACCAGAACTCTTCAAAATCGCTTTTACTCGCGCCGCTTATCACTATATCGCCGTTTTGCTCTTTAAGCTCGATAAAGCGACTCTTGGCTATACCCGACCACACTCCGTTTTCATCCGGCTTCCAGCGGAAAGCCTGACCGCAGTCGAGAGTTTGTGCCAGGTCGAAGTTCTTAACGTTTCTGATATAAATTTTGTCATTTTCAAAAAAAACGTTGTTCATTTTTTGCACCTCATAACAAAATCATTATACATTTTTCGCCGTAGCATTACAAGATTTATTTCGACATCTTTCCTGTGAATTTGACAATAAATGTATAATTCTTTCGGTTTTTCGAGTTCACATAAAACTGTAAATTGCAACCGGTGTTAGGAAAAAAACGTGATACTTACGCACTTTTTCAACTTTTCCACCGAGTTATCCACTTTTTTATGTCAACTTGTCCGGTGCGAATAAAGCCAACAATAATTGCCAAAAATACAACATATAATTTACGAAAGGCGGAATGGTTTTGGTAAAAGGAGTAAATAAGACGGTTATTGAAGTTAATAACACGGGAAGTAAAATTTTTGACAGAATAGTTTTTTATGTTACAGCGCAGTACGGTAATCTTTCGGCAAAAGAGCTCATGAAGGCGACCGAAAATTTCACGTTTCAGTTCGATAAGCGGTCGGGCAGGGGATATAAGCGTCTTAGAAGAAGGATGATACGAAAGCGTATTCTTCGCGCGGCGATAATAGCGGCGGCGGTGCTTTGCCTGTCGGTCGCCGCTATTTTACTGATTAAAAAATAAAATAATCATATTTCTTGCATTTGACCGGGATTTATTGTATAATGAATCCCGGTGATTTTATGAAAACAAATCTCTTTCTTGCATTCAAACTTTTTCTGTTTTTGATTTTTGCCGATTTCGCCGCTTTGATGATAGCGATTTCGTTTTTTGTGATTTTTCATAGTGTGCCGTGGGCGGCGTATACCTTTTCACAGTTGTTTTCCGTTATCGTTCTCATAGTAGTAATATGGCAGAGTACCTATATGCTCGGTTTCAAAGACTGTAATATGGTTAGGACAGGGCATTCAAAGGAAGATATTTGCCGCGGTTTCAAGATAGGCGCGTTAGCTCAGATACCGGGAGTGCTTTTCTTTATACTCAGCGTGGCGTTTAATCTGCGCTTTTCGCTTTACAGGCTGGCAAACAGTTTTTACTGGACCTTTCTGACCGCCCTCACCGGTTCTTTTAACGATAAATGGCTGGCGGAAGTCTTAATGCGAAAAACCGGCGTTTTAAGTCTTACGGGTATGGCACTGATGCTTTTGATTATTCCCGCTATTTCGGGTACGGTTTATATTTTCGGCTACAGAGGAGTCGATTTCTTCACCAAACTGGTATACAAAAAACGCAAGGAGAAATAATATATGGCTGGATTTTTTGGTCTTTTCAATTATGAAAAGGAAGGACCGGGCATTGATAAAGACGCGCCTAAGAAGAAAACCTTTATCGTGTTTTTGGAAATGTTCAAAATAAATTTCTGGAAGTTCATTCCGATAAATCTTGTTTTTATTCTGCTTAATCTGCCGGTTTTAACGGGCGGACTTGCCAGCGCGGGCATGACGCACGTCGTAAGAAACACCGCGAGGGATAAGCATTCATTCGGTATGAGCGATTTTTTTGAAACCATAAAGAAAAACTGGAAACAGTCGCTTATAGCGGGGATCGTCAACGTGCTTATATTGGCGCTCGCCTTTTATGCCGCGAGATTTTACGGTGCGGCGTACGGCAACACTCACGGTACGGTCTGGCTTATCGGGTTCAGCGTTACGCTTTCTCTTTTAATGGTTTTTACGTTTGCAAAGTTTTATATCTGGACTATGATTATAACCTTCGACCTGCCGCTTTTTACAATATATAAAAACGGTATAAGATTCGCGTTTATAAACCTTTTGCGTAACGCGCTGGTCGGAATACTTATGTTGCTTACCTACGCTTTTTACGGCGTTCTCATATACATCTTGCCGGGGCCCTTCAAAATAATTATCATACTCCTTATGGTATGCACGTTGCCGGCGTACAGATATCTTATGATACAGTTTGTGGCTTTCCCCGCGATAAAGAAATATATGATAGATCCCTATTACGAGGAACACCCCGATATGGATATCGAGAAGCGCAAAAGCCTCGGACTTTTGGATGAATGACAGTATCAGGCAGATCACACGGTCTGCCTGATATTTTTGTTTGTCTCCCGTCATAGAATAATGACGGGGGGATAATCATGATATGCAGAATCGATGAAATGAAGGATAAACAGGTCGTATGCGTAAGCGACGGCTGTGTTCTCGGATATGTTTCGGATATTGAACTCGATACCGAAAAGGGTGTGCTTACGTCGATAGTGATTTACGGCAGACTTCGCTTTTTCGGGCTGCTTGGCAGAGAGGACGATATAGTTATACCGTTTGAAGATATTAAGGTTATTGGCGAGGAAACCGTGCTTGTTTCGGCGCAACCGAATCCGACCCTTTCCGAATTGAAGAGCAAAAAGCGATTTATCAGCTTGTGATTTTGTGCATTATATACAAAATCGGCAATTATTTATCTCTGTTCGTTTCCGAAAATATACAAAATACGGTTGAAAATCAGCCGTAACGGTGATATAATATTTAAGATAATGTGCAAGTATCTGAAAGGACTTCCAAAATGAGCGATTATTTTCTTGATTTTGACCGCTCGGTCAAAAACGACGTATATGAACATCTCGGCTCGTTTCTCTTTGAGGGAAGCGCGGTTTTCCGTGTATGGGCGCCGTCTGCCGAAGCGATCAGCGTTGTAGGCGATTTCAACGGATGGGATGAATTCGCCAACCCGATGAAAAGAACGCATTGCGGCGTTTGGGAAGCCGAGATAGGCGGCCTTAAAGAGTATGACGTTTATAAATACGCGATAAAGGCGCCCGGCGGCAAGGTAACCCTTAAAAGCGACCCGTACGCCCGCCATTTTGAAACCTCGCCCGCGAACGGCTCAAAGCTCTATTCTTCACATGGCTTTGAGTGGAGTGACGGCGAATGGCGCGAGGAAACCGCGAAGAAAAATATATACGAATCGCCGGTCAATATTTACGAGGTCCATTTAGGCTCGTGGCAGCGTTTCGGCGACGGCAACACCTACGATTACGTCACCGCGGCTAAAAAGCTTTCCGCGTACGTCAGAAAAATGGGGTACACCCACGTTGAACTTATGCCGATAACCGAGCACCCGTTTGAGGGCTCTTGGGGTTATCAGGTCACGGGTTATTTCGCGCCGACTTCCCGCTACGGCACACCTGACGATTTCAAAAAGTTCATTGATATTATGCATAATAACGGTATCGGCGTTATTCTCGACTGGGTGCCGGCTCATATGCCGAAGGACGAGTTCGGACTTTACCGGTTCGACGGTACGCCTTGTTACGAGTATTCAGACCCGAGAAAAGGCGAGCATAAGGAATGGGGAACGGCGGTTTTCGATTACGGCAAGCCGCAGGTTATGAGCTTCCTTATTTCCAGCGCGTGTTTCTGGCTTAAAGAATACCATATTGACGGGCTTCGCGTTGACGCGGTCGCCTCAATGCTTTATCTTGACTACGGCAGAAAAGACGGCGAGTGGATACCGAATTCCTACGGCGGCAGGGAGAATCTCGACGCGGTGGAATTGCTCCGCCAGGTGAACCGCGCCGCTTTCGGCGTGAACCCTAACGTTCTTATGATAGCCGAGGAATCTACCGCGTGGCCGCTTGTTACAAAACCGGCGAGCGACGGCGGACTCGGTTTCAATTTCAAATGGAATATGGGCTGGATGAACGATATGCTCCGTTATATGTCGCTCGATCCGCTTTTCAGAAAGGATAATCACGACTGTCTGACGTTTTCTTTCTTCTATGCTTTTTCGGAGAACTTTATTTTGCCGATATCCCATGATGAGGTAGTCCACGGCAAATGCTCAATGATAAATAAAATGCCGGGCGGTTATGAGGAGAAATTTTCAAATCTCAAAGCGTTTTACGCTTATATGATGGGTCATCCGGGCAAAAAACTGCTGTTTATGGGTCAGGAGTACGCGCAGTTTATCGAGTGGCGTTACGATGAGCCGCTTGAATGGTTTATGACCGATTACCCGGCGCATAAGAATATGCAGAACTTTGTAAAAGATCTTAACAAGTTCTATATAAAGAGCAGTCCTCTATGGGAAATCGACTGTTCCTGGGGCGGCTTTAAGTGGGTGTCGAATGACGATAACGCGCAGAGTATAATTTCCTTCCTGCGCACCGATAAGTCGGGCAAGCAACTGCTTTGCGTCTGCAATTTTGTTCCGGTAGCCCGTGAGAACTACCGGATAGGCGCGCCGGTTTCGGGCGTTTATAAACCGGTATTTTGCAGTGACGATGAAAAATACGGCGGCAAAACCGGGCAACTGCCGGCGGTTTCAAGCGAAAGTACGCCTATGCACGGTTTCGATAATTCCGTTTCGATTGATATACCGGCGATGTCGGTAACATACTATAAAATTCAAAAGCAAAAGAATCTCGGAGGAAGTAAATGAAACACAAGGTATCAAAAAAGCTTTTTAGCGCGGTATTGGCGATGTTTATACTGGTAGGTATGATACCGGTTTCTTCGCTTACGGCTGTTTCGGCGGCGGAAACTGTACTCAGCGCCTTCGACGCGCAGGACGTACTGAACGGACTTGCCCATGAAGGAGACATTACCATATCTCTGGTAAGGGACATCGATATTCAGGTCGATGAATCCTATAAGTGGGGCTACGACTCCGCTACCGACCGCTGGTTGTGGGCGACCGTCAATCCGGGATACAAAAGGCTTAAACTTAACGGACACACGCTTGCTGTTGACGACGCGCTGGTCGACACCGCGAAATATACAAAAGAAAACCAATACAACGCCGAAACAGGTCAGATAGAGGAAAAGGACGTGTTTATCGCGGGCTCATTCCGTCAGAAGGCGGCGCTCATCTTTATTCCGGATACCGCGGGTCTGTACGTTGACGGAACGGGCGGCGGCAAGATTATGATGACCGCAAAGGTCCCCGATAATGAACAGATGATGGATAACAACATCGTTATGCAGCGCGATCTGTTTCTGATAAAAGGCGGTTCGCTTACAGTTAACGGCGGCACGTATCAGGCGGGCAGAAGAAAAGACCATTACGTAAACAATGCGATAAAATGCGATTCC
>JAFZIW010000052.1 GCA_017554125.1 Clostridia bacterium
ACAACCTTATTGAATCCGGCTTCCTTTGCATCATAAACCGAAAAATCAAGTAACGCCTCACCCTTCGGTCCTATGGGTTCAAGTTGTTTGAGTCCGCCGAAACGGCTGCCCATACCCGCCGCCATTACAACCAACGTCGCATCAGTTTTCATTTTCCTTCTCCTTTAACCGCTCTTCGGTGTTTTCCCGCTTTGATACCGTGGATGAATTGTTATCAAAGCCCTTTGTGCTCTCTTTCATAAACAAGATTTTGAAAGTGAGTATTATCAGTTTCAAATCGAGCAAAAGCGAATAATGCTCAATGTAGGTCAAATCCATGTGGAGCTTGTCCTCGGGGCGCGTATTATACTTACCGTAGAGCTGAGCAAGACCCGTAAGACCCGCCTTGACCTTATGCCGCAGTTCAAATTCGGGATACACCCCCGAATACTCATAAACGTTTTCTATCCGCTCGGGTCGCGGACCGACTATCGACATATCGCCGAAAAGTATGTTGAGCAACTGCGGTAATTCGTCTATCCTGAAAGCTCGGATGATTCTGCCGACGCGGGTGATCCGGTCGTCATTGTCAACGGCTTTCTTGGCGCCGTCCTTCTCGGCGTCGGTACGCATTGAGCGGAATTTAATAATATTGAATATTTTGCCGTTCTTGGTAATGCGGTTTTGACGGTAAAAAACCGGTCCGCCGTCGTCAAGCTTAATCGCTATGGCGCATACGACGGTTATCGGCAACGTGACGACCAACGCAAAAGCGGAAATCAGTATATCAAACACGCGTTTAATCAGTTGCTGTTCGATAGTAAAACCGCGGTTACGGCTCATAAGCACCGGCGTGTCGCCGATTTGGATATTATAGCTGTTGTTTATTATAATATCGGTCGTATCGGGCAACAGATACGTGCGTTTTTCCTTTGTATAGCAATAGGATATTATCCGCTTTTGCAAGTCTTTATCAATACCGCAGATAACGACCGCTTCGTATTTATCTATCTGATGTTTTATCTGCTCAAATGTTGAACGCTCGGCGTTAAGACCGTATTCGATTTTGAAGCGTTCGGAAATATGGCTCATTTTGTTTATCAGCTCGAAGCCGTACATATCATCGCTGAAAATCGCAACAACTTTACGCGCGGAATATAGCTTAAAGTATATCATATTAGCGCAAACCGAACATATCGCCGCGGCGATTATCTGAGAAATCACGCCAAGCAACAACGGCGCGATACGCACCATATCACGCGCGATAAGGCTGAGTTCCAGGTACATAACCACATTTGTAAAGATTATTGCAAGCGAAAAGCTGTAAATAATCTCATGAATACGGTATATGCCTATCCTGAAAGCCGAAAAAAGCGAGGAAAAGGTTACGAAAAGGAATATGAAAGAAAAAACCACCACATAGTTACCTCTGTTACTGAACAGAGACTCTGCGTAGTTGCTTATCCACACCTGCATAAACATAACCGTTACGGCAAGCGTTATCATAAACTTTATGAAAAGCATAACGCTTTTACGAAGTTTAATAAGCAAATTCATAAACTTACCTCATATAATACTCGTAAGATATATTATATTTACGTTCAAGACAGTTGTCAAGAATATGTGCTAAAGACCGTAAACGAAAACGCCGGCGACCGCCGAAACAACTATCAGAAGAATAGGCGAAACGCTTTTTTTACCGAGCTTCCTGGCGGCGAAAAAGGCAGAAGCCAAAACGGCGGTAAACAGCGCGTTTTTAATACTGAAACCGAAAGAGGCGTTTTTGCCGGTTAAAAATACGTTTTTATAAATCATATATACGCCGGTGGCGGCGATAATGCCTATTATCGCGGGTTGAAGCCCCGAGAGAATCGCCTTAAAATATCTGTTGTTGAGCAGTCTCTTAAAAATCACCATTATAAGCAGAATTATGATAAACGCGGGCAATACGACCGCAAACGTCGCTATCGCGGCGCCGAGAATTCCGCCCTTTGTCGCGCCGACGTAGGTCGCCATATTTACCATAACCGGACCGGGCGTGCTTTCGCTGACGGCGACGATATAGGTCACCATATCGTCGGTAAGCCAACCGTATGAGAGCACTACTTCACGGATAAACGGTATTGCGGCGTAGGCGCCGCCGAAAGCAAAAAAGCCGACCCTCAGAAAGCCAAGTAAGAGTTCAAGGAAAATCATTTGCCCTCACCCGCCTTTCCCGGTTTCTTAACAAAAGAAAGCGCGAGCGCGACAATCGCGGCGCAGACAAGTATCACTATCGACGACACGTGTATTGCGAAAATATCAAAAACGATAAGCGCGGCGAACGCCGCAAGCGCAAGAATAACGGTAAGGGTATTTTTCTTTAACTTTTTGAACATTTTAAGAGTGGCGTCGACTATCAGTATACCGACCGCCGCTTTAATACCCGCAAAGGCGCCGGCAACTATTTTTATTTCAAGAAAATTGTCAAGAAATAACGAAATAATAAAAATAATGATAAACGAAGGCAGAATAACGCCCAAAGTCGAAGCGACGGCGCCGGAAATGCCTTTTTTCTTGAAACCGACGTAGGTCGAACAGTTTATGGCTATGGGACCGGGAGTAGATTCCGCCACTACGGTCATATTAACCATTTCCTCATCGGTTATCCATTTCTTTTTTTGGACGCAGGTATCTTTGATAATGGATATCATGGCATATCCGCCGCCGAAGGTAAAAAGCCCTATCTTAAAAAAAGTTATGAAAAGTTCAAAAAGCTCCGCCATGATATCCCCCGTTCTCTTTAATCTGTTTGCCTTGTAAATTATAACCTTAAAAGAGTATTTAGTCAATAAATATAAGCGTACAGCGTGATAATTAAAGCCTCAAAAATTACGCAGCGGTAAGCTTATACCGCCGCGTAATTCATTTGTTCTTATTAAAACAACTGACGAATCGCCTTAAAAAGAATCACAGTCGAAAATCGCTTTCTTTTCGATAAACTCGCCGTATTTTTTCTTCCAGAGAATATGTGGCTCGGATATATCGTATAAAGGCAACGCACTTTTTTCCATAGTCATTTCTATCATCAGGTCATACCGATTCTCGCGTTCGCTGTTTGATTTTTTAACATCAACGCCGCTTACGCCTTCTATTTCAAGCGTCTGCGCGAAAATATCCTTGATATCCTCAAGAAAACTCATGTAATCAAATCCGCTTTTGAATTTTACGATAATATAATGTTTCATATCGGCACCTTAAAGAATTGTTTTTGTCACACGCAGTTATTCTAACATAAAAACAAGCGGTTTTCAACAACCGCTTGCATAAGACTTCTTTTAACCGATTTTCCCGAACTTATCAAACGGAAAAACTCTGAAAAGCGCCTTTCCCATGATATAGCGCTTATCTATCATGCCGCCGTCGCCGACCGATAAAAACCGACTGTCTGTCGAATCGTTGCGATTATCACCCAGCACAAACACGCAATTTTCGGGAACTGTCACCGGGAAAACGACGTTACCGTTATCTCTGCTCTCATCCATAGGCTCTTTTATATAAGGTTCGTCAAGCGCCTTGCCGTCAACGTATACCGTACCGGTCCTTCTGCCGGAGACGTCGGCTTCGTATCTTATATCGACCACCTGACCCGCGGTTGCGATAACGCGCTTGATAATCGGCATCTGCCGCTGTTCGACCTTATCGGAAGTATTATCAAAATTACGCGAGATAACGACGATATCGCCGTATTTCGGTTCATAGAATAAATCGCTGATAACCACGCGTTCGCCGTCAAACAACGTATTGTTCATTGAGCTTCCGTCTATGGTAGGTATCTTGAATATGAAAATAAAGACGATTATAACCGCTATCATGGCAGTAACAACAACGTCAAGACCCTCAAAAATCATCGGAAAAGCGCTGTCTTTTGAAGGGGGAGTCGCGTCGCCGAACTCGGCGACTACGAAGCGCTCCGCGGCATTTGCACCGCCCAAATTCGATTCATCGCTTTCCTTTGCCGCATGCTTAGGCGCGGCGGGCATTTCGTCTTCCTGCTCGTCAAGCCACTGTTCGTCCATGATAACACCTCCCGATAGCCGATATAACAAAAAAGGAACAGGGCTAACCCGTTCCTTTTAAGACGCATTAGCCGATAAGTTCTTTAACCTTTGCGGCTTTACCGACTCTGTCACGCAGATAATAAAGTTTCGCTCTGCGAACTTTACCTTTTCTGACAAGCTCAACCTTGGCAACTATGGGCGAATGGAGCGGGAATACACGCTCAACGCCTACGCCGTAAGAAATGCGGCGAACGGTAAACGTCTCCGCGATGCCGGCATTGTTCTTGGCGATAACGGTACCCTCAAAAACCTGGATACGCTCTTTCTCGCCTTCCTTAATGCGTACGTGAACTCTTACGGTACTGCCTATTATGATCTCAGGCGCGTCCTCTTTGATCTGAGAGGCAGTAAGTTCCTTCATAACATCCATCAGAATTTCCTCCTTAATTTTTTCAGACGTTCATAAACCAAATAGCCAGAGGACCGCCCGCTTCAATGTCGATACTTCGGCACCAAACCCACCTTAAAGGAAAAGGTGAAATCAAATGCTTTATGATAATATCACAAGAGTTTCAAAAAATCAAGTGTTTTTTTGATAAAATCCCGCATTTGTAAATTGGGTATTGACAAATCACCGTGTTTAGTGTGATAATATACTTGTTATTTTATACACTTTTTATCTGCGGTGAATGCTTATGCGAGTGATTACGGGCACTGCGCGCGGAAGAAAGCTTATTACGCCGAACGGTACGGATATCGTCCGCCCCACCTCGGAAAAAGTAAAAGAAGCCATTTTCAGCGCGATACAGTTTGATATCGAAGGCAGACGTGTTCTTGATTTATTCGCGGGCTCCGGTCAGCTCGGTATCGAAGCGCTCAGCCGCGGCGCGGCAAGCGCGGTGTTTGTCGACAGCTCAAGCACGTCGCTCGGCGTTGTAAAAAAGAATTTGGAAGCGACCGGACTTTCGGCGGCGGCAACGGTTATAAGCGGCGATTATTCCTCTTTTCTGCTTCGCTGCAACGATATGTTTGATATCGTTTTTTTAGACCCGCCGTATAATTCCGGTTTTTTGGCCGACGCACTCGGTAAGGTTACAAAGCTTTTAAGCGATTACGGGTTTGTATTCTGCGAACACCCCACCGGCGCCGTACTGCCCGAAACGGTAAACGCTTTCGGCATTAAACGCGTGTATAAATTCGGTACCGTTTCGGTCACGATGTATAAAAAGGATGTGCATGATGAGTAAACGCATCGCCGTCTGTCCGGGCAGTTTTGATTGTATTACGCTCGGGCATCTCGATATTATCACCCGCGCCGCCGCAATGTTTGACGAGGTAATTGTTGTGGCGATGATAAATCACCAGAAAACGTATACCTTCACGCCGCAAGAGCGGATAGATATGATAAAGAAGTCAACCGCGGATATAAAAAACGTTCGGGTTGATATGTATGACGGGTTGCTCGCCGATTACGCGGCAAAGAACGGAGCTTCCGCCATAATCAAGGGTTTGCGCGCTATGTCCGATTTCGAATACGAATTCCAGATGGCGCTTACCAATAAAAAACTCAACCCTGAGGTTGAGACGCTGTTTTTAACGACCAGCGCCCAGAATATGTATCTGAGTTCAAGCATGGTCAAGCAAATAGCGATTATGGGCGGCGATATTTCAGATTTTGTACCGCCGGTCATTCTGAACGACATTTTGAAAAAACTGTCGCCCGGAAAACAAAAGTAAATTCATTAGTTAAAAATAACGGAGGATGAGTAAAATGAACATTGAAGAATTACTTGAACAGTTTGACGAGGTTCTTGACAGCGGCATTAAAATCCCCGGCAAAAAAACGCTGGTTGACGTTGAGAAGCTCCGCGCGGTTGTAGATGACATCCGCCTTAATATTCCGAATGAAATAAGGCAAGCGCGCGGCATAGTTGCCGACCGTGCCGATATCATAACAACGGCAAAACGCGAAGCCGACGGCATCGTCAGAAACGCCGAGGAACGTGCAAAAGCGATCGTCGCTCAGGAAGAAATCGTTAAAATGGCTCAGGAAAAGGCGACCGAAATCATCGCAAACGCGCAGGCGAAGAGCAAAGAGATGCGCCGCGCCGCTCAGGATTTTGTCGATGATATTATGCGCCGCGCCGACGAGGGTCTTACTTCCAACCTCGGCGAGATACGCAAAACAAGAGCCGCGCTTAAACAGCAAACTCCTTCAACTCCCATAAGCAACGACTAAATAAATTTTGCCCGGGATATTCCCGGGCATTTTTATACCTTTTTACTGTCGTCAATTAAAACGGTAAGAGCCAAACCGAGGAGGTTTGGCTCTTTCTGTTTATTCTCCGGTAATGAGCGTATAATTTCCCGCAAGTATTTCGGCAACAAGATTTTCCGAATTGTAAAGCCTGTGGGTAAACTCCATAACGCCGCCGCCGAAGGAAGTGATGTTATGCGCGTCACTACCCGCGGTCATTCTGAGATTATTGGCTTGGGCGTACTCGAGCGCTAAGCGGTTGCTCTCAGTCGAAACACCCGCGTTATACACTTCGATAGCATCGGCATAACGCATATCGGGGTAGTCGGAGCGGTTCGCATCGGCGGTATTATCAAACGGATGAGCAAATACTATAATTCCGCCGTTTGAGTGAACGAAATTGTAAATCTGTGCGAGCGTCATATCCGGGTAATTTGGTATAGTATCGAGTTGTTCGGGAGTTATACCGTAAATTAAGAGGTGATGCTCATCGTCGTAATTATCCTCAATGCCGAATAATACGTCCATATCCTGTGACGCGGCTTCGGCTTTAAGCGCCAGGTAATCCTGCCTGTAAGCGTCCACAAAGTCCGT
>JAFZIW010000053.1 GCA_017554125.1 Clostridia bacterium
AACGTCTTTAAGTTTTGCAATTACAATATTGCCGTGCGGTTGTATTTTTTCGATGCCGACCGGAGTTTTGCCGCCACCCGCGTAAAGCGTTTCAAAGCCGCATAAAAACGCGCCGTTATCCGCCCATGGCATAATACGCACCATTCCGCGCACGCCATGAGTGCCGACGACTTTACCGACCTCGATAAACTCTTTTTCCATAACACACCGCCTTTTTGCGATTTTTGTTTTGCAAGGAAAATCGGGCGTGGCAGTTTTCTGCCACGCCTAAATTTTACTCGTCAATGTCAACCGCGATTTTCTGGTCGTTACGGTTAGCGGCGGCGCGCATAACTGTGCGTATAGCCTTGGCTATTCTGCCCTGCTTACCGATAACTCTGCCCATATCATCCTGTGCAACGCGAAGGTGATAAACAATAATTCCCTCTTCGTTGGGTTCATCGACTGTAACGCTTACCGCGTCCGGATTTTCAACAAGACCGGAAGCGATTGCAATAAGAAGTTCGCTCATAATGTTTTTCTCCAAACTTTGCTGTTTTAATTTTAATTAAAGAACGTTGTTCTTTTTAAGAAGCGCTTTTACCGTATCGGTAGGCTGCGCGCCGTTTTTGATCCACTGCTTGGCTTTCTCGGCGTCGATTTGCACCTGCGCCGGCTCCTTGGTGGGATCATAATAACCGATTTCTTCGATGAAACGTCCGTCGCGCGGATATCTCGAATCTGCCACAACAACACGGTAGAAGGGCGCCTTTTTGGCACCTATTCTGCGAAGTCTGATTTTTACCGCCATCCTCTTGCACCTCCAGTTAACTGAATTTATATGTTCAAGGTAATAATTTTACCCTAAAAACCTAAACTACTCGGGTCGAAGCCGCGCAGCATACGCCGCTTACCGCCCTTACTTCTCATCTGCTTAAACATCTTCTTCATTTGCTCATACTGCCGCATAAGCCGGTTTACGTCCTCGACCGTCTGTCCGCAACCCGCCGCTATGCGTCTGCGGCGCGAGGCGTTAATAATATCGGGATGAGTACGCTCCTTATTAGTCATTGACTTAATAATTGCCTCTACCCTGTCCATCTGGCGCTCGTCTATATCGGCGTCGCGCAACTGCTTATCCATACCGGGAAGCATCGAAAGAAGATTTTTGATACTGCCCATCTTTTTGAGTTGCGAAAACTGGTCAAGCAGGTCGTTAAGGTCAAATTTGTTTTCCTGAATACGCCTTGCCGCTTCCTCGGCTTTTTTCTCATCAAGTTCGGTTTCCGCCTTTTCGATAAGAGAGAGCATATCGCCCATGCCGAGTATACGCGAAGCCATACGGTCAGGGTGGAATTCCTCAAGCCCGTCGAGTTTTTCGCCCACGCCCGCAAACATAATCGGCTTACCGGTCACGGCGCGTACCGACAGCGCGGCGCCGCCTCGCGTATCACCGTCAAGCTTGGTGAGTATAACGCCATCAATTTCAAGCAGGTCGTTAAACTCTTTTGCGACGTTGACCGCATCCTGACCTATCATCGCATCGACTACGAGCAGAATATCGGTGACCTCGACCGCCTTTGTAATGCGGACGAGTTCTTCCATAAGCTCGGTATCGATATGAAGACGTCCGGCGGTATCGAGGATAACATAATCGTAGCCGTAATCTCTGGCGTAAGCCACCGCTTCCTTCGCGGTTTTCTCGGGTGATTGAGTTCCGCGCTCGAAAACGTACGCGTCAACCGCGGCGCCTACAACTTTTAACTGTTCAATAGCCGCGGGCCGGTATATATCGCAGGCAACAAGCATTGGGCGGTTGCCCTTTGATTTCAGATACTTTGCAAGTTTTGCGCTATGGGTGGTTTTACCGGAACCCTGAAGACCGCACATCATAATAACGGTGGGTATCCGCGGCGCGACTTTAAGCCGGGCGTTCTCACCGCCCATAAGAGCGGTCAGTTCATCGCGCACTATTCTTACGACGCTTTGCGCCGCGGTAAGACTTTCAAATACATTCTCGCCTATACATTTTTCGGTGAGAGTATTGGTGAAATCTTTTGCGACTTTATAGTTTACGTCGGCTTCAAGAAGACTCAGGCGCACCTCGCGCATCGCCTCTCTTACGTCACTTTCGGTAAGTCTGCCTTTGCTGCGCAGTTTTTTGAAAACGCCGGCAAGTTTATCTGAAAGGCTTGAAAACGCCATACTTCTCACCACCTTTTAACTGTAAAAATCTTCAAAAATCCTCGGCGGCGGCGGAAATAAGCGCAACCTTTTCCTTATCGCTCTTTCCCGACGCGCATATCTTTCTTATATCCGATATCTTTTTATGGTATCCGCACTCCGCTTCAAATCTTTTGAGCTGAGCCTCTCCCCGGCGGATAATATCGCTGACCGCCTGGCGGGTAGTACCCTCGTTTTCGGCTATTTCGGCAAGCGACAGGTCGTCATTATAGTAATGCGACATCATCTCACGCTGTTTTTCGCTTAAAAAAGCGCCGTAAACGTCCAAAAGAGCGCCTACGTATAAATCTTTCGACATAAAGAGCGCCCTCCCGCCTGTCAAGGTTTTTTCTTTACAGACGTATTATAGCACCAAACGTCGCTTCTGTCAAGTTTTTTTCTTGACAGAATATCCTATAACTTCCACACACGCAAAAGAACAATATTTTTCATAGATTTTATCATTTCCCTCTTGCAGTCGGGATGAAAAAATATTATAATGTCTGTAACAGTCACGGAGGTTATTATATATGCTCAAAAAAGTAATTTCTTTTGTTTTGTGTTTAAGTATGATTCTCGCCCTTACGGGTTGTAATATTTTCAAAAGACAGTCAACGGTCACTTCGGAGCCTGAATCCGACGCAGAATCCACGGTTTCGGAAAACGAACCGGAGCCGGAAGTTGAAAAGGTAGAAATGTATACCGACCCGCTTACGGGTTTGTCAACTCCCGAAAGCAAAATCGTTTCGCTCCGCCCGGTCGCGGTAATGGTAAACAACATATCGGTAGCGCAATCGGTACAGACCGGACTTAACGACGCGGATATTATTTATGAAACCGAAGTCGAGGGCGGCGTTACCCGCCTTATGGCTGTGTTCAAGGATTTCCAAAGCGTCGGTCAGATAGGTTCGGTACGTTCAGCAAGATATCCTTACGTTGATTTGGCGCTCGGGCATGACGCGATTTACATACACTGCGGTCAGGACCCCAACTACTGCGCGGCTCATTTGAAGGATATCGACGATTTGAGCGTGGATACCGGAAGCCCCGGCACAAAGCGCATACCCAACGGACTTTCAAGAGAACATACGCTCTATGTTTTCGGCAATGAGCTTTGGAGTACGCTTGCCGGAAAGTTCAAAAACGAAACCGCATATACTCTTTGGCAAAACTTTGCTTCGGAAGACGAAACGGTGACGTTTGCAAACGCCGCCGACCGCGTGGAGATACCTTTCCCCGTTCAAAAGACGGTTTTCAATTACGACAGCGTTTCCGGACTTTATACCCGTTTTTCATCCGGCTCGGCGATGAAAGACTACGTTACCAAGCAAAGCGTCAGGGTCAAAAACGTTTTTATACTTATGACTTCGATTACCACCTATCCCGACGGAATGCACAGAAAAGTAAGCCTTGACGGCGGCAACGGATATTATATAACCAACGGTACTTATACCGAAATCAAATGGCAAAAGGGCGACGCGAAAGCGCCGATAAAAATAACCGATACCGCGGGTAATCCCATTAAAGTAAGCGCGGGCAGATCATGGGTCTGCATACCCAATTCACGCACTTGCCGTCCGGTATTAGAGGGCGCGACGCCTACGGCCACGCAAACAAATTAAAACGAAATGCCGCGAAAAACGCGGCATTTCTAAAATCTATATTTACGGAGACATTTATGATTGATAAAAGCGTTAGAAAACTCGTTTGTTACGGCAAAGAAAAAGGGCTGTTTTCGGAGCGTGACGAAATTTTCGTCACAAATCTTCTGTTTGAAGCGCTCGGTCTTGACGGCGCCGAATGCGAAGAGGAATTTTCAGACGTAGACCTGAAAGAAACTCTTGATGAAATACTCGATTACGCCGTTAATAAAGGTATTATCGAGGACGGTATAACCTCCCGTGATTTGTTTGACACAAAACTCATGGGGCTTATGATGCCGCGTCCCTCGGAGGTTACAAGGCAGTTTTACGAGCTGTATGAAAAATCGCCGCTTGAAGCGACAGATTATTATTACAAACTCAGTTGCGACAGCAATTACATACGGCGCGACCGCATAAAACGCGACCTTAAATGGAAAACCGCGACCGAATTCGGCGAACTCGACATAACTATAAATCTCTCCAAGCCCGAAAAGGATCCGAAAGCGATAGCCGCGGCTAAAAGCGCACCGCAGTCGGGATATCCGAAATGCCTGCTTTGCAAGGAATGTGAGGGTTACGCGGGGCGTATAAATTTCCCGGCACGGCAAAACCACCGCGTGATACCTGTAACGATAAACGACAGCGAATGGTTTTTCCAATATTCGCCTTACGTTTACTACAACGAGCACTGTATAG
>JAFZIW010000054.1 GCA_017554125.1 Clostridia bacterium
AAGTTCTATCTCACGCGGACGCGCGCTCTCGTTATCGGACGTGATCTGATCGTAAATTACCGCGAAATACTGTACACTCTTATTGAGCGGAATCTCAACGGCGGTACCGTCGCAGGTGAATTTACCCATATAGTTGCCGACTCTGTAAAGAGTTTCGAGGCTGTCCGACGCGTAAACGTCATAGCAGTCGATATACGCCGGCAGACCGGAATAAATAACTAACTTCTGTGCGAAGCAAGCCTCGGTAAGGGCGTAGCGTACGCCGTTCCACCAACGGGAGGATGTACCTCTGCCGTTAAAGAGGCATTCGGTCGACTTGTCGCCGTCAACAAGACCGCTGACTGTTGTACTGCTCAGACCGTAACCGCTTGCAAATACGTTTTCCGTCAAATACTTATCGTAGTAGACGGGGGTCGAATTGGATAAATCGACCTTGTTGCCTGCGCCGGTAAGCAGATTTACGCTCGTGAAATCCGCCATTGCAGGTATCATGGGAATACAGCAGATGATAAGCGCAGCGGTGATAATGAATGCCAGGACTCTTTTGCCATTGTTTAATTTGTGCATTAAAAATAACTCCTTTCAGGTTATAATTATTATAAATACATTATAACTAAAAAGCGCTGCTTTGGCTTTCGGTTTTTTAACCTGTTTTATACAAAAGGGCAGAGCGGGTCAAAAATTAAAACTTTTCACATTTTTATTGAAAAATTAGTGAAAATGACAAATTTATTACAAAAAATTAGCGAACAAAAGTAAAACAATAGCATTAAAGACAGAAAATTCAGGCGATACGATAAAAAACGAAAGCAAAATTTTATGTTAAACGCGTTATTGATTTGCAAAAAGATTATTTCGGTTTTTTACATGTATCTTTTTATGGACGCGCCGGATTCATCAGCAAAACTCTTCTGTAAAAAGTAAAACGTATCCGACCGACTTCAAATAACGAAAAATATGTAAATATCGCGATGATAACAGATGCCGGAAAATGCCTTTATTACATATTACTAAAATGGAGAGTTTGTTTTTGTGCGGGTTGCTTTGCAAATGCTTGATTTTCCCGTAAAACCGCGTTTTTTACCAAAAAAAACATTGCATTCCATACATTTTTAGTTTATAATATTTTCTGTAAAGCACACGACATTGTGTATTCATCGTCGTTGCTATACTAAATAGACGTATCGGAGGAAAATTATGGCTTTTTTTGATGATTTAGGCAAAAAGATTTCTCAAGGCTCCCAGAACCTTGCCCAGAAAGCTAAAAACATGACCGATGTTGCTAAAATCAACGGCATGATTTCAGATGAGGAAAAAAGAATAGCGGGCGCTTATTCTCAAATCGGCAAACTCTTTTATGTAAAATACAGAGATAACTGCGACCAGGAATTTATCGGTATGGTGGCTACCATTGCCGACGCCGAATCTAAGATCGCGGATTATCGCCAGCAAATCAAAGATATCAAAGGTATTACCCATTGTGAAAAATGCGGCGCCGAGGTTCCGGTTGAGGCTCAGTTCTGCAACGCTTGCGGTAACAGAATGCCCGCTCCGACCCTCGCAAATCCGAATATGGTTAAATGTCCGGCATGCGGCGCGGCGGTTGATAAAAATATGCGTTTTTGCACTTCCTGCGGCAATCCGATGTCTGTGGCTGCTCCTCAGCCCGCTCCCGCGGCTCCGGTAGCACCGCCTCCGGCTCCTGTTGCTCCCCCTCCGGCGCCGGTTGCCCCCGTGGCTCCGCCTCCGGTTGAACCTGCTGCGGCTCCCGTGGCTAATAAATGTCCGGCGTGCGGCGCCGAGCTTGAACCCGGTTCGATTTTCTGCACTCAGTGTGGCGCGAAGTTAGGTTAAAAATTTATTTTAAGGAGAGATATTTATGCAAAAAACAAAGCTTGGTTTATCGGTTGGCTTAGTCGGAATGGGAATGTTTCTGATTTGCTTTTTCGGCGGCTATGCCGCGGCGGTCATTCTTGCAGGTTATATTTTGCTCTTTGAGGAAAATATGTGGCTTAAAAAGGCTACCGTCAAAGGTATAGTCTTGCTCGTAACATTCAGTTTACTTTCCGCCTTAATCGGTTTTATCCCCGATATAATTCGACTTATAAGCGGTTTTTCTGTCTTGTTTAACGGCGACCCCGTTTATGCGGAAGTTATTTCTAAGATCGTGAACGTAATCGACATTATCCTCGAAATTGCCGAAAAGGCGTTGTTTATCATTCTCGGCGTTTACGCGCTTAAACAGCGTACGCTGAAAATCCCGGTTATCGATCCTCTTATCGATAAGAGCATGAACTGATTCGGTTGCAATTTTTTGAATATATAAAAATTTGAAAGGTGGAAAAACTTATGTCAAAATTTTGTGCAAATTGCGGCGCTCAGGCTGATGACGCCGCCATGGTGTGCGGTAATTGCGGTACACCGTTTGAAGCAGCACCCGCAGGTGCTCCGGCTCCCGTTGCGAAAGCAGGCTTGCAGAAGTATATCAAGCCGATAATCGCGGCTGTTGTCGCCGTTATTATCATCATTCTCGGTGTAAACATTTTCGGCGGCGGCGCTAAGAGCGCGGCAAAGAAAGCAATGAAGGCGATGATCAAGGGCGACGAAAAGACCATGACTAAGATCCTCAGCGCCCGTTACGGTGACGAAGATTCAAGAGAATCCGTTGCAGAAATGCTGGCTGGTGAAAAAGATGACGATCTTAAAATCACCTATAAAGTAAAAGATACCAAGACTCTTGATAAAGACGATCTTAAGGATATCAAAAAGAACGTTGCCGCCGGTGGCGAAATCGATGAAGACGACGTAAAGAAAGCGGTTAAGGTTAAATTTGAAGTCACCATTAAGGATAAGGATTCCGGTGATAAAGAAACCGAAACGATCAGCTTTATTATGACAAAGGAAAAAGGCTCTTGGAAGCTTTATGACGTCAGAGGTTGATTTCTGACATTACTACTGCCTCGCTTTCCGGCGGGGCAGTATTTTATATTAAGCATGAAAGGTGAAATCAATATGTCAAAATTTTGTTCGAATTGCGGCGCTCAGGCTGACGATACCGCGGCAGTTTGCGGTAATTGCGGCACGCCGTTTGAATTGGCGGCGGATCCGGCGCCGACAGCTGCCGCCAATATAGCCGACAAGCTTAAAAAGTTGATTGTACCGATAGTGGCAATCGTAGTTGTTCTGGCACTGGTTTTCGGCGGTATTAAGATTTTCCAGTCTTTCGGTCCGAAAGGCGCTGTTCGCAAGGCGTTGAGCGCCGGAATGAACGGAAAAGCTGAAAAACTCGCCTCTGTTATCAGTATCAAATACGGCGAAAAAGAAAAAGACAGAAAAAAAGCGGCAAAAAATCTCGATTTTTATCTTACGGAATCGAATCAAAAAAAATATAAGATAAGCTATAAAATCAAAGACGTAAAAGACTTACCGTCAGATGAACTTGAAAAAATTCAGGAGAATATTGCCGAAAAATTCGATAAAGACGAAGATTATGTTTCCGATGCTAAAATCGTCAAAGTTCAAGTGACCGTCAAGAATAAGGTCACCAAGGAAAATGCCGGTATGTATAAGGGTGATTACAGCCGCATTACACGAAAAGTTATTATCACAAAAGAAGACGGAAAATGGAAATTCTACGGTTATTATTACGGCGATGATGACGACGATTAGTCTGAATTATTAAAGTTTATTATTTCCGATTTATTTTGAAAGGTGAGATTTTTATGTCAAAATTCTGCGCTAATTGCGGCGCTCAGGCTGACGACGCCGCGGCTGTTTGCGGAAATTGCGGCGCTTTCTTCGGCGAGGCTCCGGCGGTTGATACTCCCTCAAAGGGTATTGCCAACTTAAAGAAATATATTAAACCGGCTATTGCGTTGGTTGTCGCGGCGGTAGTCGTTATTTTCGGAATCAAGTTACTTTCGGGCTTTATCGGTGCGAAAGGCGCCGCGCGAAAGTTCTGTAACGCTACAAAGAAAAAGAACGCCGATTCTTTGGCTCAAGTTCTCAGTATAAAATACGGCGAAGATGATGAGGATAAAGAAAAGTATGCCGAAAACATGCTCGGAATCAGCGACGATGAAGACGAAGATGAGGATGATACCAAAATCAGCTTCAAGATAAAAGAGAGCAAAAAGGTTTCGTCTTCAGAATTAAAGGCTATCAAAAAGTATATTGAGAATAAGTGCGATGAAGACGATGACTATGTAACCGCCGCTAAAAAAGTTAAAATCGTTATTACGACAAAAGACAAGAAGACGGGTGACGGTCAAAGGTATACGTCATGGTATGTGTTTACAAAAGAAAACGGCAAATGGAAATACTTCGACACGTACTATACAGTAAAGAATATGGCGAAAGGCAAGAGTTCCGGTGCATATAGCGCGGTTGAAGACTATAGCAAATACGACGACGATGATGACTATAGCGACTATTACGATGACGATTATGACTGGTAATTTCAACCGGGGTCATTCGAAAGAATGACCCTGAATTCTTAAAAATACAAAGGGAATATCTATGTGCAAATCAGGTGTTAAAAACAGAACGGTTATTTCTGTTGCTTTCGTGTTGCTCGCCGCCGCGCTTACGTTATTTGTTGCCTCTTGCGGTAAAACCGATATGTCGGCAAGCCCAGTCAAACCGGAAACCGCCGCCGACGTGGCAGATACCGCCATGGCGGCTATTGTCAGCGGTGACAGGGCGACTATGGAAGGAATTATGAGCGCGAAATACGGCGACAGTGAAAAGATTAAAGAAAGGTCCGCAACCATGGTGATGGACGCCGATATGTTAAATAAGTATGAGATTACTTATAAAATCGGCAAAACTGAAACTGTAAGCGACCTTGAAGCCGTAAAAAGCACCGTCGCCAAAGGCGGCGTACTGAGCGAAAAAGACGTTACCGCCGCAGTAAAGGTTCAAATTGATTTGGAAATGACCGAAAAGGGCGGTGAATCGGTTCCCAAAACGCGCTATATTATAATGACAAAAGAAGGCGGCGTATGGAAGCTTTTTGATCTGGCAAAATAGCCGTAAATGAGTATAATGATTTGGATTTATCGGATACGCGGTCGGGAAATTTCCCGACCGCGTATATTTTTGTCTATTTATGGTAGCATTTACATTCTTTTTGTGATACAATATAAAACGGCATAAGGGAAGTCGGGTGTGATTCCCGCACGGGCACGCCGCCGTGATAAGCGATTATTGTCTGCCGTATATCCCCGCCGCAGGGGATGAACGCCATTGGAAGTATTTTCCGAGAAGGTCGGCATTCATGCTTTAAGTCGAAAGACCTGTGCCGAAAAAGCGAAACAGCGTCATTATGACAGTTGCGAGCGCCGACTATGTTTCGCTGAATTATAAAGGAGAAATGATTATGAAGAAAAGAAATTTGTTTGTAAGAATTTCCGCTGTTCTCATAACACTTGCGCTTATTGCGGCTATGGCGCTTTGTATGACTTCCTGCGGAGAAAAGGACGCTTCTTCATCCACGCCCAAATCGCAAAGCGGCGCGGTGACGGAAAGCAAAACCGAGTTCAAGTTTACCGTTAAGTATCAGGACGGTAAAGAGGAAAGCTTCGATATTAAGACCGATAAAAAGACGGTTGGCGAAGCTCTGCTCGACGAAGGTCTTATTTCAGGAAGCGACAGTGAGTACGGTCTGCTTGTTGACACCGTAAACGGCGTTCGTGCCGATTACACCAAGGATAACGCGTACTGGGCGTTTTTCATCAACGGCGAGTATGCTAATACCGGCGTAAGCTCGACCGATATCGAAGCGGGCGCAGAGTATTCGTTCGTTTATACTCCCGCCTGATGAAAACTAATGCAATATGGCTATGGGAAATAGTGCTGTTCGCGTTGCTCGGCGCCTTTATGTTTGCTTCAAAGCAGGTTATGGAGCCGTTTCCGAACGTACATATGCTCGGAATGCTTACGGTGCTTTACACCTTGCTCTTTCGCGTAAAAGCGCTTATCCCGATTTATATTTTCATACTGCTTGAAGGTATACTCTGCGGGTTTAACGTATGGTGGGTCCCGTATCTGTACTTATGGCCGATACTCTTCGGGTTGGCGATGCTTATCCCGCGCAATAAGAATCCGTTTTTGGTTTCGGGGCTGTGCGCTGTTGTCTGCTCGCTTCACGGGTTTTTATACGGCACTCTTTACGCGCCGTATCAGGCGCTGATGTTTAACCTTACTTTTAAGGGAACGGTCGCCTGGATAATCGCCGGTATTCCGTTCGATATTGTTCACGGCATATCAAACTTTTTTATGGGGTTGCTTGTATATCCGCTCTATGTGCCTATGAGAAGGGTAATCGGTAAATTTCAGAATCTGAAATAAAAAAATCTCCGGAACTTACGTTTCGGAGATTTTTTCATCTATTTTGTACCGCATTCCGAGCATTTTGTATTTTGCTCCCGCGAGGGCGTTATAGGGAAGTTTTTCCCATTTACTGTCGCCGATTATTTTTTCTATCGCTTCAAGATTATCTTTTGTGTCTGTGATTCCGGGAATGAGCGGCGTTCTTATTATATGCGGTTTTCCGGTAGATTTCAGATACCTGAAGTTTTCGAGTATTGGCGCGTTATCCTGACCTGTGTATTTTTTGTGCCGCGCGCCGTCGGCGATTTTAATATCCATAATGATAAAGTCGAGTTTATCGGTAACCGCATTAAAAACTTCCGGCTTCGCAAAACCGCTTGTCTCGATACATAAATGATAATTTGACAGCATATCCGCGAGTTCGAGCAGAAAATCAGGCTGAAAGAGAGGCTCGCCGCCCGAAAAAGTAAAGCCGCCGAAGGTATCGCCTAAAACGTCCGCCGAGTCGGTTAAACGCGCGGCGAGTTCTTCTGTTCCGATGGTTTCTCCGGTGATTTCAAGGCAGTTTTCGGGGCAGATATGAACGCATCTGCCAAACGGTTTACATTCGCTGTGACCGCACGGGTTATAGCAAAGTCCGCAATGGCGGCATTTATTTTCCTTAAACATAAGCTGCGGCGCCGAAATAAGTCCTTCGGGATTATGGCACCAAAGACAGCGAAGCGGGCA
>JAFZIW010000006.1 GCA_017554125.1 Clostridia bacterium
ACGCGCCGCGGCGATAGAGCTTGCGATACTCGTGGACCGCGGTCACAGAGAACTGCCTATCAGAGGCGATTTCGTCGGCAAAAACGTGCCGACCTCAAAGACCGAGCGTATCTCGGTAAAAATACCGCCCGTCGACGATATTACGGCGGTAGAGCTTTACGGTTAAATTGGGGATACCCATTTAATATATTAAACCGTACCGAGTGTGCGGAATATAAAGGAGAAAAAAATATGAAACTTGCTTACAATGTAAAAGACAAGCCTAAGTTTGGACAGCTACTGATTTTTGCTTTCCAGCAACTTTTGGCGATCCTCGCGGCAACTATCGCGGTACCTGCGATAGTCGGCAACGGAATGTCCCAGTCGGCGGCGCTGTTCGGTGCAGGCGTAGGCACCCTCGTTTACCTGCTCTTCACAAAGTTTAAGAGCCCCGTGTTCCTCGGTTCTTCCTTCGCGTTTCTCGGCTCAATGGCGGCCGCATTCGCGGGTGGCGTTTCCGCTTCCCTCGGTTATCTCGGTTTGATAATCGGTGCTGCTATGGCAGGTCTTGTTTATGTAATTATCGCGCTCATCGTTAAAGTCGCCGGCGTTAAATGGATAGACAAGCTTATGCCCGCCGCGGTTATAGGGCCGACCGTTGCTATCATCGGACTTTCGCTTTCCGGCAACGCGATAGCAAATGCTTTCGGTCTTTCCAGCCCTTCAATGGCTTATGATCCGATAGCCTCTTCCACCGTTTATCATATCAGTCTTAAGAGCGGTCTTAATTTCCTTTGCGCAATGGTAACTTTCTTTGTTGTTGTTCTTTGCTCGGTTTTCGGCAAGAAAATGGCTAAACTCATACCCTTTATAATCGGTATCATTGCCGGCTATCTCGTAGCTACTGCAATAACCGTTATTGGCATAACCTCAGGAAATGAAACTCTTAAGATAATTGACTTCTCGATGTTCAAGAATATGCAGTGGTATCCCGACTTTACATTTGTTACCGCTTTCAAGGGCAACTACAAGTTCGGCGATGCCGGTTCAATGGGTGCTTACATAGGCACGATTGCACTCGCATATATCCCTGTTGCGTTCGTTGTTTTTGCAGAGCACATTGCGGACCACAAGAACCTTTCGAGCATCATTGAAACCAATCTTCTTGAAGAACCCGGTCTTCACAGAACCCTTCTCGGCGACGGCGTAGGCTCAATGGTAGGCGCTTTCTTCGGCGGCTGCCCGAACACCACATACGGCGAGTCGGTAGGTTGCGTAGCCATAACGGGTAACGCCTCGGTAGTAACGATACTCACAACGTCTATCCTCGCGATCATCGCTTCCTTCTTCGCTCCGTTCGTAACATTGCTTGCTACGATACCGACCTGCGTAATGGGCGGCGTTTGCATAACCCTCTACGGTTTCATCGCGGTATCCGGTCTTAAGATGATTCAGAAGGTTGACCTTGAGCAGAACAACAATCTGTTCGTAGTTTCAGCTATCCTTATCGCAGGTGTGGGCGGTATGGTAATGACTTTCGGCGCAAAGAACATTAAGCTCACCGCTATTGCCGGTGCTTTGATCCTCGGCATCATCACAAATCTTGTTCTCAATCGCAAAAAGAAAGACGCCGAATAATTAAAAGAACACAGTAAAATTAAAAGAACGGGTGCGATGCATCCGTTCTTTTTTTTGCCATCTGATTTCTGCTTTGCGGACTCGCTTGCGGAGCCGTTTTTCTCTATTTCAGCGGCATTTTCTCGCCGTCGAGCAGCAGAGTTCGCGTGATTTTATAATAGCATTCGGGGTCGGCTTGCGAAAGAAACTTATTTATTATAAGCTCGGGCTTTACGGTCTTGTCGTTGCCGGCGGGAAGGGTGATATCAAGCGTTGTTTCATCGCCCGCTTCGAGCGAAAATTTTTCTATATCGGGCGCGACGTCAATCGTTTTTATCTCGCCTTTTTTGGTCTTTTTTTCTATGCTTATCTCACCCGAGGAGAGGAACTTTTCGAGCTTTTCTTTAAGCGCGCCGCCGTCAGAAAACTCCGCCTTATACTTTGCGAATTTAAGCTCCGAAAGCTTCTTTACAGGCTCGCTCGCGGCGAAAAAGTGAAACCCCTCGGGGCTGTTTTCGTTTAATTTTTCGCATACGCCGTCGAGGGTGGCGCCGTCGTCGTTAAACCTTATGTCGGCTATTTCATACTCGCTTGTCATCCCAAGAGACAGCGGCATGGCAAAGGTGATATAAAGGTGGGGGTTAAAGCCCTCGGTATACCATACGTCGAGATTCGCCCGGCGAAGCAGCCGCGTCATACAGCGCATGGTGTCAAGGTGGGAAACAAAGCGGGCAAGTCCCGTCTTTTTATAAAACAGTCTGACGTTTTTCAAAGCACACACCCTCCCCGAAAGTATTTGCTCCGCAAAGTGCGCATTTTTCGCGGCAATTCGGCGTGGTTTTGCCCCCGTGCGCCTTTTTGTTCTCGCGGATAAGAAAATCCTTGCTTATGGCGTAATCGAGGTGGTCCCACGGCATAAGCTCGTCAAATTCGCGGGTCCTCGCGGTGTAAAACGCGGGGTCGATACCGCACCCCTCAAACGCCGCAAGCCATTTTTCAAGGTTGAAAAACTCATCCCAACCGTCAAACCGGCACCCCGATTTGTAGGCGCGCTCCACAACGTCGGCAAGCCGCCTGTCGCCGCGGGCGAAAACACCCTCTAAAAAGCTCGTGCGGTTTTCGTGGTAATTAAAGGTGATTTTGCGGCTTTTAATGCTCTCTTTGAGAAGCGCTTGCCGCCTTATCATCTCCTCGCGCGATATCTGCGGCTCGAATTCAAAGGGCGTAAAGGGTTTAGGGACGAAATTTGCCACGCTAATAGTCACCGATACCGCCATTCCCTTTTTGCGGTCGGGAAGCGAATAATAGAGGTCGACTATCCTGCCGGCAAGGTCGGCGATACCCACTATATCCTCATCGGTTTCGGTGGGTAGTCCCATCATAAAATAAAGCTTCACCGAGGAATAACCGCCGCGAAACGCCGTCGTACAGCTTCGCATTATCTCTTCCTCGGTTATGTTCTTGTTTATCACGTCGCGCAGACGCTGTGTGCCCGCCTCGGGCGCGAAGGTAAGCCCGCTTTTGCGGACGCTTGAAACCTTTTCAAGCAGTTCTTCCGAAAAATTGTCTATGCGAAGCGAGGGAAGCGAAAGGCTGACCTTTTCCTCGTCGCACCACGAAAGCATTTTTACAAGCAGCTCTTCAAGCCGCCGGTAATCGCTGGTCGAAAGGCTCGAAAGCGAGATTTCATCGTAGCCGGTGGACTTTATAAGCGAGCGCGCCTGACGGTTTATAACGTCGGGGCTTTTTTCTCTTACCGGGCGGTAAATATACCCCGCCTGACAAAAGCGGCACCCGCGTATACAACCTCTGAAAATCTCCTCCACCGCGCGGTCATGCACTATCTCAACGCTCGGAACGATAAATTTTTCCGGGTAATACGCCTTGTCCATATCGTTTTCTATGCGTTTTTGCACTTTTTCCGGCGCGCCGTCACGCGCGTTTATCGCGCGCACCGTACCGTCGGCGTTATATTCCACGTCGTAAATCGAGGGTACGTAAACCCCCTCGATTTGCGCCGCTTTTCTTAAAAATTCCTTTTTGTTCCAACCGCTTTTTTTACATTCTTTATACAAATCTATAACTTCGAGGTCGACCTTTTCGCCCTCGCCCAAAAAGAAAATATCTGTAAATCCGGCGAGCGGCTCGGCGTTGCAGGCGCAGGGTCCGCCCGCGACCACTATCGGCGCGTTTTCGTCCCGGTCTTTTGCGCGAAGCGGTACGCCGGCGAGGTCGAGCATATAAAGCACGTTTGTATAAGAAAGCTCGTATTGAAGCGTAAAACCGATAAAATCAAAGTCCTTTATACTGTCGCGGCTTTCGAGCGCGAAAAGCGGCACGCCGTTTTCCTTCATTTCCTTTGCCATATCGTCGAGCGGCGCGAAAACCCGCTCGCACCATATATCTTCCCGCTCGTTAAAAATCGAATAGAGTATTTTTATTCCGAGGTGGGACATCCCTATTTCGTAAGTATCGGGGAAGCAAAACGCAAAGCGCACCGATACCTTCCGCCTGTCCTTTACCGCGGAATTTATCTCGCCGCCGCAGTATCTGCCCGGCTTCTGAACGCGCGAAAGCATTTTTTCAAAGACTGCCTTTTCCATACCATGCGCCCTTTCTTTAACGCTACAAATCAATAATACCTTAACCGGCGCAAACTTTCAATGAAATATTTAATAAAATTTACAAAAAGTTCTTTTACTTTATATTCTTTTATGATATAATCTATTATGTATAGTTATGTAAAGGAGGGAACGGCATGAAAACCGCGAGAATAACCGCCGCGATACTGGCGCTTTGTCTTTGTTTTGTTCTTTCGGGTTGCAGTGTGTTTACCGTCGATACCGAAGAGCTCATGTCCCCTCCCGAGCTTACGGGCGATATGTACCCGATATCGAAAGCGCTGACAAAAAGCGTAAAGGGCGAGTACCGCCTCAAATACCCCTCATCCGGCGACCAGCGCAGCGCGATAGTGCTTGAAGATATTGATTCCGACGGCAGGAAAGAGGCGTTCGCGTTTTACAGCACCTCGGATGATGAGATGACCAATATGCATATTAACGCGATAGTCCTCGACGGCGAGGATTATACGAGCGTCGGCGACCAGTCGATAGTCGCGGGCGGCGTTGAGAGAATAGATTTCTGCGACCTGAACGGCGACGGGATAAAAGAAATACTCGTCGGCTGGGAGGTCTACGGTCTTTCGGAAAAACAGATATGCGTTTACGCGCTTGAAGACAACACGTTTTCCCAGCTCATTTCGGAAAGGTATTCGGGTTACGTTTGCTGTGACCTTTCGGGCAACGGCAAAAACGAGCTTCTCATCCACCTTCTCAACACCGTCGACGCGGTCAACACCGCCACGCTTTACACTCTCGAAAACACCACGCCGAAGAAAATCGGCAGCTGTGTGCTCGACGGGTCGGTGAAATCGGTTTCGACCCCGGCGGTTTCATCCCTCTCGACCGGTCAGACCGCGGTTTATATCGATGAGATAAAAGGCGC
>JAFZIW010000007.1 GCA_017554125.1 Clostridia bacterium
AACGCGGTTTTTTTATTAGCGCCGTTTTATTCAAAAGACGACCGGTCGCGTCCACCGGTCGTCTTAAGTAATATTTAGCGCTAAATATTATCTTTTTGATTTGCGGCGGGCGGTTAAGCCCGCCGCAATAATAGATTTGCTAAACCGTTAATCAGGTATGATCAGTCGGGAAAGCCTGGAGATTGAAGGTAACCTGACCGGTAAGAGCAGCGGCGTTATCGGTATAAACGTTAGTATCGTCGCCGTTGAAGTAAATGTAAACCTTGATTTCCTGAGCAGTAGTAGTAACTGTGTTGGAAAGAACGTCAGCAGCGGCATAAGCTATGTCAGAAGCGGAAGCGCTGAACTCTTTGTAGCCGTCAGCACCAGCGATAACAACGGTGATACCCTTGTTAGCCGGAATAGAGATATCGGAAACGATAAGGTCATAACCGGTAGACTGAGAACCGGGGCGAACTTCAACCCAGTAAGAAGTCGTTGCAACGTAGCCGGTGTAATCATCGAGATAAGCCTTAGCTGTCATGTTGCTGTTGTAAACACCAGCGTCATCACTGTAACGATAATACCAGTTGTCATAAGTGCCGGCAGTTGTAAGATCATAGTCTTCAATGTCTGCTAAAGCGGACCATGCTTCATGGTGTACCGGATAGAGGTTTGCAGTAAGACTCTGAGCTGCGGAAGTGGCATAAGTGCCGGCTTCAGTAGCACTGATTTCGAGGAAGATCGCGTCAGATACCGCGGTAACTTCCATACCGGTAGCGGATACTTCGGTGCTCATTGAGAACCATGCGTAGGTCGATGTGCCAAGAAGGATGGCAGAAACGAGAAGCATGCAAAGAGCGGGTATAAGTTTTTTCATTTTCATTGTAGTTTTCTCTCCTTTGATTAAGAAAATTTGTTTTATCTTGATTTGCCAGACGCCTCTGACAAAAATCAATACGGATTTCAGATTGCAGACATCAGATTCCAGATAATATGAATGCCTGCGGCGCATATAGCGCGATTTAAGCTTTATCCTCATTATCGCCGGCGCTCAAAACGTTTATTTCCATATCGATTTTGAACTTGCCGCCGAGGATTTTATCCACACAGTCGGGATCCGGACCCTCAAGCCATATAACCACGGTGAATTTCGTTGTATCGCCGGGCTTGAAATTCGCCACCTGGTCGTTTGTTATGATCCGACCGTTTTTGAAGGGGGTCGTTCCCGGTTCGGGACCGTCTACCCCGTCGGTACGCGGGTAAGCGTAGGTAACAACGGTTTTGCTCGATTTATCCTTCGGGTCTTCAACGTAAAGTCGAACGCGAACGGCTTTTTCAATTTCGTAGGTCATATTCGCAATATACATTTCATACTCGTAGGTCAGGGTTTTTTTACCTCTGTTACTGCAGTAGAAGGTATAAGCAACGTAGTTTTCGCCGTTATGCTCGCCGTCTACGTTATCGAGGCCATCAGGGAGGTCCCTTTCGCCGTCGATATTCGTGACCGACTCGGATATTTCAGCGTTAAGACGCGAGGTCTTGGAATCGAAATCGGCACTGTCGGAAAGGGTAAGCGCATAATTGTTATGGTCGAACTTATTTACGCTGACCGTAAACGCGCCGTATTTCATATAAAGTACCGAAATAACGTATCCGGTTATGAGAAGCAATATCGCAATGCCGATAGCAATAGGTATCAGTCGCATCCATTTGCGGTAGTTCTTGACTTCATCAGCGGTTCGGCGGATGCTGACGCCCACTCGGTTTTCCTTGGCCATCAGAATTCCTCCTCTTCGCGTTGGGCTATCGCTTCATCAAGCGGCATCCTGAGCCTTCCGTGTTCTACGCTGCCCTCATATCCGGAGGACGGTATGTAACCGAAACAGTCGGCACGCGAAAGCGCGGTTATCTGCTCATCGTTATAAACCCCGTCGCCGATTATGTTGCACGGCAACCCGCGAAGAAAGGCGATAAACGCCGATACGGTAGTTCCCTTATCACGGTTGCCTGCGAGAGTTGTTATGAAATCGGAAAGAAGCAGGTAATCAACCGGGAGATTTATAAGCGGGGTTACCGGGGAATCTTTCGCACCGCAACCGGTCATCATCGTTTTGACCTTGAGAAGCTTCATGCTCAAAATTGCCATTCTGGCTTTTTCCTCATCCTCGAAAAGAAGCGTTCGCGGAAATTCAAGGCAGAGCTTATCGGGGAACTGAAAGCCGTATTCATCGATGATCGACTTTATCGCGCCGTAGAAATCGGTTTCAAGCACCAGCTTCGCGGGAACGCGAACAGATATAAACTCGATTTTTCTGCCGGCGATTATAAATTTCTCTATCGCCTTCATCGCCGCTTTGATGTTGTATTTTGCCAGGCGGACGCCGGTTTCGGTCTCATCCGCGGCGTAAGCGTACTTTTCGGGAGAGATGATACCCTCGACAACGCTGTTTATATATGTAAATGAGCGGTAAGCTACAGGGAGCTTTCTATAACATGAATTTATCTGTGAGTAACGTATTTCTATCGGGGCAACGCCGGAATCGATAGTCATTTTAACGAACCGGGCGTCGTTTTCCTCGGGGGTTGCCTCGCCGCTTTCCTGCTCCGGCGGTTGCCCGAGAGCTTCTTCGGCGGAAGCCGCGCTTTCGTTTACCTCGGCGTCGGCTTCTTCGGTTGAGGGCAGTTTGTTTTCTATTTCAGACATTACCCTCGCCCCTTTCCGGCAATAAAAAAAGCAACGATCCAAACGATTCGTTGCAACTGGCTGCCCTTTCGGGCCCTATAGTTTTGCGCCGCCGTCTTTCGACGGGTTTGCCAAACATATCAAAATTTACCAATGACAATATAGCATAACTTTTTCATTTTGTCAATACTTTTTTTTGAAAAAACTTCAAAAAAAATTTAGCCGCCGAAAAATACGGGTACTTGACACTTGACTTTTATATGTAAACAAATTATTATATATATAACATACTTTTTAGGGTGGTTTTTTATGGCAAACGTCGCTGGAACAAACAATACCGGAAAAGATCAGAATTCCGGCTTCAGGCTTGAAATTTTCAATTTTTTCATAATCATTTTAACAGTTATAATCGTAATAACGCTTTCACTGGTAATATTCAAGTCACACGAAACTTACAATTCTTTTCTTGACGCGACAAACGAATATATTTCCTGCCGCGAAGCGGCAGAGGCGGTACATGAAGCTTCGGATTATCTGACAACGGAGGTTCGCGCCTTTGCAAAAACCGGCGATATTATTCATATGACTAATTATTTCAGAGAAGCAAATATCGACAAGCGCAGAGATAATGCGCTTGATACGATTAAAGGATATGATAATACCGAAGGTAACGGCGCTCATCTGGGCGTGGCTGTTGATTATTCAAAAGAGCTTATGGAAATTGAGTACACCGCCATGCGTTTAAGGCTGGAGGCTGACGGCGTAAGCGAAGCCGATTATCCGCCCGAGATTAAAAACGTAATACTCGAAGCCGCCGACAAAGCCCTTTCAAGCGAAGAAAAGCGTGCGCAGGCGCAGGAAATACTCAACAATAAACGTTACAGCGAATATAAGGAAAAGATTTACAACAGTATTTCCACCTATACTGACAATATATTAAAAGGTACGCAGAAACGTGAAAAAGACAATTCAAACGTTTTTACGCGCTATCAGGATTTTCAGATAGTTCTTATAATTCTGCTTTTAGGCATACTTACGACAAACGTTTCTTTAACATCGATATTCATGATACGTCCGCTGAGAAGAAACTCGAAGCTTATTGTGAATCAGATGTCGCTGCCGGAAAAGGGCGCTACGGAAATGCGCGCCTTTGCCCGTATGTACAATAACGTTCTTGAAAAAATCAAACAGCACCAGGAGGCGCTGACCTACGAGGCGTCGCATGATTCGCTTACCGGCATACATAACAGAAGCGTATTCGACGACCTTTATCAGGAGGTAACCTCGACAAAAGATATCGCTTTTCTTATTGTCGATATCGACAATTTCAAGGAAATCAACGATACCTTCGGTCACCTTGTCGGCGACAAGGTTCTCAAAAAGGTCGCAAACCTGCTTCACGCGTCTTTCAGGTCGGATGATACGATTTGCCGCATAGGCGGCGACGAGTTCACGGTCATTCTTAACGGCTTAACCGAGGAAAGCCAGGAACAGCTCGATAACAAGCTTGATTTCATCATGCGCAAGGTTTCGCAAACGATCGACGATCTACCGCCGTTTACGCTCAGCATCGGCGTTGCCTTCGGCTCTGAAAACCTTTCGTTCAAAGCGCTTTACAAAAACGCGGACAAGGCGCTTTATAAAGTCAAGGACGGCGCAAAAAACGGCGTAAGCTTCTACGAAAACAAATAAACGCGATTTACTTTTATTCCCGCTCCCGCCTATGGGGCGGGAATAGAATATATTATAATTTTTCACTTGACATTATGTAAACATATTGATATAATCATACTGTTGCATATTTGATCCATTAGCTCAGTTGGCAGAGCACTTGACTTTTAATCAAGGTGTCCGGGGTTCAAATCCCCGATGGGTCACCAGAAAAGACTCATCTTTAGTTTACCAAAAGATGAGTCTTTTCAACTAAATCCGTCCTTGCGGACGGGAGAAATCCACCTTCGGTGGGTGAAATCGCCTTCGGCGGTGAAATCCCGCTTCGCGGGGTGTAGGACGGATTTAATTTCACCGTAAGCGTAAGCGAGCGATTTCACCTGACGCTGAAAGCGGAAGATTTCACCGCGGCTTTGCCGCGATTTCACTATTACAAGGTTCGACTTTTTATGCTACGATGTAATTGAGGTGATTACTTTGGCTGAAAGTAAGTTGTCAGAATTATCAATGGATTTTGCCGTTAATATTTTAAAACTTTGCGATAGTATTAAGGGACATTATTCTCTTGTAAATCAATTAGAACGCTCCGCTACGAGCATCGGCGCTAATATTCGAGAAGCAAACTACGCCCACAGCAAGGCGGATTTTGTTTCAAAACTCCAAATAGCGTTGAAAGAGTGCTATGAAACTGAGTTTTGGCTTGAACTACTTGAACGCTCCAAATTGGTTTCGTTTGATTTGCTTTCCCACCTTATACACGATTGCGGATCAATTCGCAGAATGCTCGTGGCTTCCGTGAATACCGCCAAATCAAATTCATAAGACAAAACTTTCTTTCAGGCTTTTCGTAAGCCCGATTCAACTGACTCTTACACGTTATCAAAGAGCGGCAGTCGAACGACTGCCGCTCTTTTAGTTTTAGGGCGATTACTTAACGACAATATTAACTATTCTTCCCGGAACGTAGAATTCCTTTACGACTGTTTTGCCGTTTATCGCTTCGGCAACCGCGGGCTGAGCCTTTGCGAGCGCGAGCGCATCATCGTTGCCGGTATCGGGCGAAATCTCGATTCTTGCGCGCACCTTACCGTTTATCTGAACGGCGATTTCGATTCGGTTTTCAACGCATTTGCTTTCGTCGTATTTCGGCCACGACGTCTCGTTGAGCATACCTTCAAAACCGGCGAGCTGCCATATTTCCTCAGTAATATGCGGAGCAAACGGATTCAAAAGAACGATATAGTCTTTAAGCTCTTTTCGGGTTATTTTACCGGTTGCGGTTATTGAGTTAAGCAAGGTCATAAGCGCCGCTATGGCGGTATTCATTTTAAGGCTTTCGATATCCTCGGTAACCTTTTTAATCGTCTTATGAAAATCGGTCTCGATTTCGTTTCTGTAGGAATCGCCTTCGATAACGCATTCGGAAAGCGCGAAAACCTTATCAAGAAAACGCTTACTGCCCTTTATCGAAGACTGGCTCCATGGCGCCGCCTTCTCAAAATCGCCTATGAACATTTCATACACGCGCATTGTATCGGCGCCGTAATCGCGGACTATTTCATCCGGGTTTACGACGTTGCCGCGCGATTTGGACATCTTCTCCCCGTTTTCGCCCAGAATCATACCGTGACTTGTACGCTTACTGTACGGCTCGGGGTTCGGCACTACGCCGATATCATAAAGGAAATGATGCCAGAAACGGCTGTACAAAAGGTGAAGCGTCGTATGCTCCATACCGCCGTTATACCAGTCTACGGGGCACCAATACTCGAGTGCCTCTTTTGAGGCGAGCGCGTTATCATTATGCGGGTCGCAATAGCGCAGGAAATACCACGAGGAGCCCGCCCACTGCGGCATTGTATCGGTTTCCCTTGTCGCCTTGCCGCCGCAATGCGGACAGGTGGTATTCACCCAGTCGGTCATTTTGGCGAGCGGCGATTCGCCGGTATCGGTAGGCTCATAAGATTCGACGTTAGGCAAAGTCAGCGGCAATTCGCTCTCGGGCAGCGGAACCCACCCGCATTTTTCACAATAAACCATGGGTATCGGCTCGCCCCAGTATCTCTGGCGCGAGAACACCCAGTCGCGCAATTTATAATTGACCTTTTTCTCGCCTATTCCCTTTTCGGTCAGCCACTCCTGCATTTTCAGTTTGGCGTCTTCGACGCTCAACCCGTCAAGGAACCCGGAGTTGACCATAACGCCAGTTTCGCAATCGGTAAAGGCTTCTTTGGTTATATCGCCGCCGGCGACGACCTCGATAATCGGGATATCGAATTTCTTGGCAAACTCATAGTCGCGCGTATCGTGGGCCGGTACCGCCATAATGGCGCCGGTACCGTAAGAAATAAGAACGTAATCGGAAATGTAAATCGGTATCTGCTTGTCGTTTACTGGGTTTATCGCCATAACGCCTTGAAGCTTAACACCGGTTTTTTCCTTGTTGAGTTCAGTACGCTCAAAATCGGACTTCTTCGCCGATTCGCTCACGTACGCCTCAACCTCGGCGTAATTGCTTATCTTATCCGCCCATTTTTTAACCAGCGGATGTTCGGGCGAAATTACGGTATAGGTCGCGCCGAAAAGAGTATCGGCACGGGTCGTGAACACCTCGAAATCATCGCCCAAAGTGGTTTTGAATTTAAGCTGTGTACCGTAGGAGCGACCTATCCAGTTGCGCTGTTGGGTCTTTACGCGCTCGATATAATCAACGTCGTCAAGACCTTCGAGAAGCTTCTCGGCGTAATCGGTGATTTTAAGCATCCATTGGCTTTTCTCGCGGTGTACGGTTTCGGTTCCGCAACGCTCGCAGGCGCCGTTTACAACCTCTTCGTTAGCAAGCACGCACTTACACGACGGGCACCAGTTGACCGACATCTTTTTCTTATAGGCGAGACCTTTTTTATAGAGCTGTAAGAATATCCACTGCGTCCACTTATAGTAAGCGGGGTCGGTGGTATTCACTTCCCTGTCCCAGTCGAAAGAAAAGCCGAGTGATTTAAGCTGACGCTTAAAATTCGCAATATTATTCTCAGTGACGACCGAGGGGTGAATATGATTCTTAATAGCATAGTTTTCGGTAGGCAGACCGAAAGCGTCCCACCCCATGGGATAAAGCACGTTATAGCCTTCAAGACGTTTTTTACGGGCGACGATATCTATCGCCGTATACGAGCGCGGATGGCCTACGTGAAGTCCCTGACCCGACGGATACGGAAACTCAACCAAGCCGTAAAATTTCGGCTTTGAGTAATCGTCACTCGCCGCGAAGGTCTTTTTTTCATCCCATATATCCTGCCATTTCTTTTCAATACCGCTGAAATCGTATTTCATTTTATTTAACCTCGCTATCCTCGATAATACCATTCAAATCAATTATTTCACCGTCGCTCCAAATGCGGTCAAGGTCGTAAAACTCGCGCATTTCGGGCGTGAATATGTGAACGATTACAGAGCGGTAATCGAGCACTATCCAACCGGATGATTTTCCCTCTATATGATGCGGCGTCTCCCCCGCCGCTTCGAGCGCTTCTTCAACCTCATCGGTAAGCGCGCGAACGTGAGTGCTCGAGGTTGCCGTCGCTATAAGAAAATACTCGGTGAGCGCCGTCAGGTCCTCAACGCGCATCGCCGTAAGATTTTCCGCTTTCTTTCCATCAAGCGCTTTCGCCGCAATTTTCAAAATTTCTTCAGATTTCATAAGTTCTTCCCTTTCAAAACTGTAAAGTTGTATGCCGAAACCGTGTCGGGATGTATCGCCGCGCCCTTCTCGAGCAGTTCTTTAATCGTATAATCAAGCGCGTATAAAAGCGCCTCATCCTCTGATTTATCAACAAGTTTTCGCATAACGTCGACGTCTTCGTAATCTCTGTCCGCCGAGGTAAAATCAGCAAGATACAACACGCTTTGAAGCTTCGTCATATCCGCACGGGCGGTGGTATGATAACGTATCGCGCTTACTGTTTCCTCATCGTCGATATTAAGAAAATGCTTCACATACGCCGCGCCGGAAATCGCGTGCCAAAGCTTTTGGGCGTTCTTTTCAACGTCGCTGAGCGTTATACCGAAAGCATCGAATATACAAAAATGCTCTTCTTTGGTCGCGTTCTTGGTAATATCATGAAGCAGTCCCGCAAGGTACGCCTTGCAAGGGTCGGCGCCGTAAATCTCCGCGAGGCGTTTTGCCTCGTCCGCCACGCAAAGCGAGTGACGGTACCGCTTTTCATCGAGCCTTGACATTAGCAGAGATTTGTACTCGTCAATTATTTTGCTGTTTATAAATTCCCCGTCTATTAACATATTCCCATACCTTTTCCGGTAAATATTTCCGTTCAATGTGTTCTCTGAGTTCACTGGACGATATTTCGGTAATTCTGTTATCGAAAACGACAATGTTCGCGCCCATTTTCCGCAAGCGACGGACGTCCGCCGCAAACCCCGGGTCGTTTCCCCGGTTAAAAGCGACAAACGAAGCGAGCTTTTTAAGGGTATCAAAATGATACCATGTATCGAGTGTTGAAAGCATATCGCCACCGCAGGTGATGTATATACCGTCGTCCGGATAAATCGCCTTTAAGGCTTTCACGGTATCGACCGTGTAGCTTTTGCCCTCGCGCTCAAATTCAAGCAGGCATAACTGCGCCTTACTGAACTCTTCGCAGACGATTCTGCACATTTCGATACGGTCGCCATCCGAAACGCTCTGACAGTACGATTTATGCGGCGGTATCCTGTCGGGAACAAGCAGAACGCGATCGAATCTCTCGCTTTCGCAAAGCGCCGCGAGGATCTCGTAATGACCAATATGAAAGGGGTTGAACGTTCCGCCGAAAACTGCGATTTCCGCCATATTATTTCACCAAATATATCTTTTTATCATCCTTGTTTTCGCGGTAAAGGATAAACCGTGAACCGATGACCTGAACCACGTCGGCATTTGTTTTACCGGCGAGCAAATCGGCGGCTTGCCTTGAAGTAATGCCGCTTGTTTCAAGCACGCAAGCCTTTATCAGTTCGCGCGAAGTAAGCGCTTCATGAGCCTGTTTTATGACCGTATCGGTAATCCCGCCTTTTCCGATATGCAGAATAGTATCGTAACCGTTTGCCATACCGCGAAGCTGAGCGCGTTGTTTTGAACTTAACATATTATCACCGTTACAAATATTTCTTCAATTCCTCTGTAAAACTTCTGATCGCTTTACCGCGATGACTTACCGCGTCTTTTTGCTCGGACGTAATTTCCGAGAACTTACCCGCCGGGCTGATAAAGAGCGGGTCGTATCCGAAGCCGCCTTTACCCGATTCAAAAAAATCAATACGCCCTTTGCAAAAGCCTGACACGGTGAATTCCCTGCCGTCGGGAAAAACGCAGGCGATAACGCAAACGTAATGCGCGGTGCGTTCCGGCACGGGTACGCCGTCAAGCTCGGCGAGCAGTTTTGCGTTATTTGCGGCGTCATCGCCATGCTCCCCGGCATATCTCGCCGAGTAAACGCCCGGTTTTCCGCCGAGCGCGTCAACGCAAAGTCCCGAATCGTCGGCAACCGTCGGAAGCCCGGTAAAAGCGGCGCCGGCGCGCGCCTTGATAAGCGCGTTATCGGTAAACGTTTCGCCGTCCTCACGCGGCTCCGGCATTTTTTCATCCAAGTCGTTTTCGGAAACAAGCTCTGTGCCGAGCGAGGCGAAAATACGCTCGAATTCTCTTATTTTACCGGCGTTTTTGGAAGCGAGAAAAAATTTCATCACGCCTCACCCACGTCGAATATACCGTCGGCAAATTCACTTGCGCAGAACGGTTGCAGGTCGTCTATTCCCTCGCCTACGCCTATATATTTCACAGGTATTAAAAGTTCGTTATGAATCGCTATTACAATACCGCCCTTTGCCGTTCCGTCAAGCTTCGTAAGCACGATACCGGTAATATTCGTGACGTTTTTGAACTCACGCGCCTGATTCACGGCATTCTGACCCGTAGCGGCGTCGAGCACCAAAAGGGTCTCTTTTGAAGCGTCGGGCAGTTCGCGCTCTATCACGCGATTGATTTTCGCAAGCTCCTCCATAAGGTCCTTTTTGTTATGAAGTCTGCCCGCGGTATCGCAAATAATCACATCCGCGCCTCTTGCCTTGGCAGAAGCAATAGTATCGAAAACGACCGAGGCGGGATCGGCGCCCTGGGTGCTTTTGATAACCGGCGCGCCGGCACGTTCGCCCCAAACCTGTAACTGTTCGATAGCCGCCGCGCGGAAGGTATCCGCCGCGCCTAAAATCACCTTTTTGCCCGCCGCGGTAAGCATTGCGGCGATTTTGCCTATTGACGTCGTTTTACCGACGCCGTTTACGCCGATAACGAGAATTACCGACGGTTTCGTTTCAAGTTTAAGCCCGATATCATCGCCGAGCATTTCGAGTATGATATCCCGCATAAGAAGCTTTATCTCCGCCGGGTTCGTTACGCCGTTCTCCTTGATTTTACGGCGCAGTTGCTCGCATATATCCGCGGATGTTTTTACCCCGATATCCGACATAATAAGCAATTCTTCAAGTTCGTCTATCAAATCTTCATCGATTCGCGTAAAGCTGTTGACGATAGAAGTAATGCCCGCCGAAATTGAATTCCGCGTTTTATTGAGACCGTTTTTAATCTTACTGAATAAACCCATTTTATGCTCCCCGGTTTTCAAGTAATTTCTTTTCAAGCTCCGCGACGTTCAGTTCGAGCAGTTTGGTAACGCCCTTTTCCTGCATTGTGACGCCGTAAAGCATATCCGCCGCCTCCATGGTGCCTCTGCGGTGGGTCACACATATAAACTGCGTATTGAACTCACTGCGACGCATATATTCGGCGAAACGTTCAACGTTTATATCGTCAAGCGCGGTATCAACCTCATCGAGGAAGCAGAACGGCGGCGAGTTTACCTGCATTATCGCAAAGTATATCGAAAGCGCGACGAGCGCTTTTTCACCGCCCGAAAGCCCGTCAAGGCTCGGTACGTTTTTGCCGGGCAGACGCGCCTCGATATCAATACCGCTTTCGAGTATGTTTTCAGGGTCGGTAAGGCGAAGATTCGCGTTGCCGCCGCCGAAAAGCTCCGTGAACGTCTTTTTGAAATTGGCGTTAATCTTATCAAAGCCGATAACAAAGAGCTCCTGCATTTGAGAAGTAAGTTGATTTATAAGCTTATGCAGGCTCGTGCGGGCGGATTCAACGTCGTCAATTTGCGCCTTCATAAAATCGTAGCGCTCCTTGACTTCCTTATATTCCTCAACCGCGGAAACGTTGACGTTACCGAGCGCGCGAATTTTCGATTTGATTTCCGCGAGCTGGCGTTTCGCCTCGTTCGGCTTTTCAATTTCGATTCCTATCTCCTCCGCTTCGCTGCGGGTGAGCGAATATTCATCGTAAAGCCGGCGGATGACGTCGTCATATTCGGCGACCATAACCTCTTTACGCTCGGAAAGGCGCGCGATTTCACCGACGATTTTCTCGCGTTCGGAAATGCGTTCTTTTTCACCTGAGCGCAATTCGACGCCCATTTTTTCGATGTTGTTGCGCTCCGCCATCAGTTTTTCGATTTCGGCATTAAGCTCGGAAGTTTCGATTTTAATATTCTCGATACCGTCCTTTGAAGCGGAGATTTCATCGTTTAGACGTTCAATTTTATAATTGAGCGCGGAGATTTCCTCATCGATTTCCTTCGTGCGAAGCGCTCTGCCCGAAACAGTACCTTCAAGCTCGTTCGCGGCGGAAAGCAACGCGGCAATATCCTTCTCTTTTTCGATAATCAGCAGTTTTGTCTGCGTTATATCATCCGAAAGCGCTTCACGCTTGCCCGAAATATCATCCCTGCCGCCGGACATTTCGGAAATTTCCGACTGCAGTTTTTCGCGTTTTGATTCAATTTCGGCGATTTCGGCGGTTGCGCTTTCAAACGCGACGCTTAGTTCTTTTATCTTTTCCGCCGCACCGTCGCGTTCCGCTATGAGCGAATCACGCGAGGCGTTGTTTTCGCTGCGCAAATCGTCGATACGTTTAAGCTCCGCAACGGTTCTGATTTTATCCTCGTTGGCGGTTTTGATATCGGATTCGACCGCGACGATATCGGCGCCGACCTTTGCCGTGGCGGAAACCGCCTCGTCATACTGGGACTTTAGCGTTTTCTCTTTTTCGGTAAGCTTATCGATTTCGCCGGAAAGTCTCGAAATATCCGCGCTTCGGCTCAACAGTCCCGCCTGCTTTACAAGCGAACCGCCGGTTATCGAGCCGCCCGGATTTATTACCTGACCGTCAAGCGAAACGACCTTTACGCGGTGACCGAATTTTTTGGCTATGGTAACCGCGCTGTCGATATCCTCCGAAACAAACGTACCGCTTAACAGATGCTTAATTATTTCGGAATATTTTTTATCGGTCTTTACAAGATCGCTTGCGATACCTACGAAACCGAACAGATCATCCGCGCCGTTCTCGCCGAGTTCACGCGCTTTTACAGTTTCAAGCGGTAAAAAGGTCGCTCTGCCGAGGTTGTTTGTTTTAAGATAGTTAATAGCCCTTTTTGCCACGGCGTCGTTATCGACAACGATATTCTGAATGGCGTTGCCGAGCGCCGTTTCAATAGCTATACTGTATTTTTTATCAACGGTAATAAGTGATGAAACCGTACCGTGAACACCGCGCAGTATTCCCTTTTTCGATTCGGATATAACCGATTTGACCGATTTTGAAAAGCCTTCCATGCTGTTTTCAAGTTCGGTCAGGATCTGTACGCGGCGGCGTTTGGTTTCAATATCAATACGTATTTCATCCAGCCCCGCTTTAAGCTTTTCCTCGGTCTGTTTTCTGCTTTCAAGCCGCATACGGTAACCGTCAAGCGAATTCTGCGCCGAGGTTATCGTTTCCTCGCATTTTTGAAGCAACTGCTCGGTTTCGGCAAAATCGCTGTCGAGCCCGTTCGCCTTTTCGTTTGCGGCGGCCATCAGCTCATCCACAACGCTTGAACGCGAGCGTATCTCGTCGATAGAAGTACTCGCCGTAGTCATTTTCACTCGCTCGTCGGAAACGCGGGCGGTCAAAAGGTTTAACTCATGCGCCTGCTCTTCCAATTTGCGGGATATCTTTTCGCTGTCGAGCAAAAGCTCCGAAAGGCGGGTTTCAAGTTCGGAAAGATTCTTGGCAAGACTTTCTTTTTCAACCTTTAACTGCTCGGCGTTCTGACGTTTAATATTCATCTGAGCGAGCGCCGAGGAATCATCGAGCCCCAACTGTTCGCGTTCTACGGTCAGCGAATCGATTTTTTCTTTGCAGTGGTCGATTTCGTTTTGCGTAACGGCAATACCGCCCTCGATTTTTACCGCTTCCTCGTTCTTCAAAACGATATTTGCGCGTAGACCCTCGATATCGGTGGTAATTTCAGTAAACCTGGCGGTGTTCTGTTCGTTTTGCGCGTCAAAATCGCTTAACGCGTCTTCAATTTCCTTATACCTTAACTGCGCGGCGGCGATTTTGCTTTCCTGCGCGCGGAGCGCGTCTTTTGAATTATTCAGCGTATAAAGCCAAAGCCCTATTTCGAGCTGTTTCTTTTCATCGGCGAGAGCTAAAAACTTTTCCGCCTTTTCGCTCTGCTCTTTAAGCGGACCTACACGCGACTCCAACTCGCCCATGATATCTTTAAGGCGTAAGAGATTATCCTCCGCGGCGGCAAGCTTGCGCTCGGCGTCTATCTTGCGGTAGCGGTATTTTGATATACCGGACGCCTCCTCGAATATATCGCGGCGTTCGTTTGATTTTGAGCTTATGATATTATCGATTTTACCCTGACCTATCATCGAATAGCCATCTCTCCCGAGACCGGTATCCATAAAAAGCTCGTTAATATCCTTTAGCCGCACGGTGACGTTGTTTATCAGGTATTCGCTTTCATGCGAGCGATAATATCTGCGCGTTACGGAAATTGTATCGTTATCAAAATTAAGTGAGCGGTCGCTGTTATCAATATTGAGCGTGACCTCACAAAAGCCGTGGGGACGGCGCTCGTCGGTACCGTCAAAGATTACGTCTTCCATAGACTGACCGCGCAGATTCTTGGTTGACTGCTCGCCGAGCACCCAACGGACAGCGTCGGCAATATTACTTTTACCGCTGCCGTTAGGACCTACTACCGCGGTTATTCCCTTGCCGAATTTAAGTACGGTCTTATCGGCGAAAGACTTAAACCCCTGTATCTGTATTGACGTAAGCAGCAAAACTATTCACCCCTTTTTTACGTAGATTTCTTCTGCACCCAACCGACTGTCGGGCATAACCTTGCAGGTGTATCCGAGCCGGTTTAATTTTTCTATATTCATCCTGTTTTGACCTATCATTTTGGAAATATCGGTCGGCGCCGTAAACAATGTATAATCGCCCTTTTCTTCGAGCAAACCGAGCGCTTTTTGAAGCATTATTTCCGAATGGCAAAGCTCGCTGAAAGCGGGATGCCACGGACCGCTGATATATGCTTTTTGCTCTATCGAATGAAGCCCGAGACGTATAACGCGTATACCCGCGTCCTTAAAAAGCGACAGTAGCTTTACGCAAATGTTTACCGCCTCGTCAACGGTCTGCGGCTTATAATACCCGTCCGCGTAAAGAGCGGCAAGAGTTGTGCCTTTAAGCACTATCGTCGGATATATACGCACCGTTTCCGGATGCAAGGCGATTATACTGCGCGCGGTTTCGAGAGCCTTTTCATCGCTGTCACCGTAAAGTCCCGTCATCATCTGCAAGCCGAGCGAAAACCCGTGTCTTTTAATAAGACTTGACGCCCGGATAACATCTGCCGACGTATGACCGCGGTTATTTTTAAGCAGTACGGTATCATCCATACTTTGAGCGCCGAGTTCTATCGAGGTAACGCCGTAAGATTTCAGCAAATCGAGGATGGCGTCGTCAATAGCGTCGGGTCTGGTCGATATTCTTATGCCTTTAACGTCGCCCGACTTTACAAAGCCGTACGCGGCGCTTAAAAGCGATTCCATATAATTACGGTTAATTGCCGTAAAACTGCCGCCGAAAAAGGCGATTTCAGTATTATCGGGGTCAAAATTCGCCGACGACTTTGCGGTGTTTACCGCTTTTTTTACGTCATCCTCTCCGGGCAAAACGGTAACCCCCGTTATATGCCGCTGGTCGCAGAAGCTGCACATATTCGGGCAACCCACGTGCGGCACGAAAACGGAAATATTCGCATGGGCGAAACTCATACCGGTTCACCCATAAGGGAAAGCGCCTGCTTTGCCGCCATTTCCTCGGCTTCCTTTTTGCTTTTGCCGGTACCGGTACCTATCGTGTTTGAATTAAGACGCACTTCAACCGTAAACAGCTTATCGTGGTCAGGTCCCTTTTCATCGGTAAGAACGTAGGTTACGCTTTCCTCAGGATTTCTCTGAATAATCTCTTGAAGCAAGGTTTTATAATCCTTGAAATCCGCTTTGACGTCACAGCTTTCAAGCTCGCTTAAAACAAAACGCATAACGAGCTTTCTCGCGGGCGCCATTCCCCCGTCAAGGTAAATTGCCGCCAAAACCGCCTCAAAAGCGTCGGCAAGAATCGAATCGCGCTCGGCGCCGCCGTTTTTGCGTTCGCCCTTACCGAGCAGGAGAAACTCGCCCATATTTAGCTTTCTTGAAAACGAACAAAGCGCTTTTTCGCATACCAGAGAAGAACGAAGCCTTGTAAGCTCACCCTCCGGCATTTGTTTGTAATTTTCGTAAATATAGCTTGAAACTATAAGAGACAACACCGAGTCGCCCAAGAATTCAAGGCGCTCGTTTGAGGTAACGCCGCCGCGCACCTCGTTGGCATACGAGGAATGCGCAAGCGCGTTTTGCAGAAGCTTTTTGTTTTTGAAACTGTATTCAAGATAATCTTCAAAAGTTTTCATATATACTCCGTAAAAGTGTTTACTCTTTTCAGTCAAGACCCTCGGATATTTTACCGATAACGTCGTTTTCGGCAAATTTCTTTGCCTGACGTATCGCGTTTTTGATAGCTTTCGCGTTAGAACTGCCGTGCGCCTTGATGACCGGCTTGTTGACGCCGAGAAGAAGCGCGCCGCCGATTTCTGAACTGTCCATCATTGCTTTAAGCGAATAAAGGTCTTTTTTCAAAACGAGCGCCGCGAGCTTATTCGGCAGGCTCTTATAAAGCACACCCTTTATCATTTTGAAAAGCGTACTCGCCGTACCCTCAACAAGTTTAAGCGCGATATTGCCGGTAAACCCGTCGGTTATAACGGCGTCGCATACTCCTTTCGGCATTTCGCGCGATTCGATATTGCCTACAAAATTTATCGGCGCTTCGCTTAAAAGCTTATAGGCTTCAAGCCGCAATTCATCGCCTTTTGTATCCTCCGTACCGATATTGAGCAGAGCGATTTTCGGATCGAGTCTCGACTCGACAAGCGAAAGATATGCGCTCGCCATAATGCCGAACTGCTTTAACATTTCGGGGCGGCATTCACTGTTTGCACCCATATCCATAAGCATATACGAGCCGCCGGGAGCGGGTATCATCGACGCAAGAGCGGGTCTTTTTACGCCTTTAATGCGCTTAACGATAAGCGTACCGCCTACGACTATCGCACCGGTTGAGCCGGCGGAAACGAAAGCGTCCGCCCTGCCGTCGCGCAGTTCATAAAATGCGTGCGCCATTGAGCACTCGCTATGCGCTTTTAGTATCGACGTGGGCTCGTCGTGCATGGTAATAACGTCTTTGCAGTCAACAATTTCAAGCCCGTCACCGAAATCAAGAGCGTTATCGGCAATTACTTTTTCGATTATTTTCCTGTCGCCGGTAAGCGTTATATCAACGCCGAACTCACCGTGTGCCAGAGCCGCGCCTTTCATTATTTCGACCGGCGCGTTATCGCCGCCGAAAGCGTCTACTGCTATTCGCATATTTTTTCTTCCCCTTCAAAATATTCAAGCGCGCGGCGTGAAAGCGCCGCATACCGTTCACGCTTGTCCCTTATATGATTTTCAAGCGGCGGCAAAATGCCGAAATTCGCGCCCATCGGCTGAAAATCTTTAACGTCAGCGTCGGTAATATACTCTAAAAGCGCGCCAATCATGGTATATCCCGGCAGAATCACCGCCGGAAGACCCAGTACCCTTCGCGCCGCGTTTATGCCGGCTATTATACCGCTCGCCGCCGATTCCATATACCCCTCGACACCGGATAACTGACCGGCGAAGAATACGTTGCCGTTCTTTTTAAGCGATAAATCGCGTGAAAGCAACACCGGAGAATTGATAAAAGAATTACGGTGCATAACTCCGTATCGCACGAACTCGGCACCTGAAAGCCCGGGTATCATGGAAAAAACTCTTTTTTGCTCACCGAATTTAAGATTGGTCTGAAATCCGACGAGATTATAAAGCGTACCTGAACTGTTTTCTTTTCGCAACTGCACCGCCGCCCACGGTCTGTGACCGGTACGCGGATCGCGCAGCCCGACAGGCTTCATGGGTCCGAAACGGATACTGTCCGTTCCCCTTTTTGCCAACACCTCGACAGGCATACAACCCTCGTACACTTTAAGGGTGCTGTCAACCTCATGCAAAGGCGCCGTCTGCGCGTTTATCAGCTCGTTATAAAACGCCTCGTATTCATCCTTATTCATGGGGCAGTTAATGTAATCGCCCTCGCCGTCAGCATATCTTGAAGCGCGAAAAGCGATATTCATATCGATACCGTCGGCTTCGACGATAGGCGCCGCCGCGTCGTAAAAACTCAGATTCTTTTCGCCGCAAACCCTTTCGATATCCTGCGCGAGCAGGTCGTCGGTAAGCGGACCGGTAGCAATGACCGAAACACCGTTTTGAGGAATTTTAGTAACCGTTTCGGATATAACGTTAATTTTGCCGTTAGTCTTAACGATTTCGGTAACACCCGACGAAAAAGCGTCTCTGTCGACCGCAAGCGCGCCGCCCGCGGCAACCTGACATTTATCTGCAACAATGAGACAAACCGAGCCGAGCCGCCGCATTTCTTCTTTGAGAAGCCCCGCCGCGGAATCTATCCTGTTTGCCTTTAACGAATTCGAACAGACGAGTTCGCAAAAACAGTTACTTTTATGAGCGGGCGTAAACTTTTTCGGCTTCATATCAATAAGGTTGACATTAACGCCGAGCTTTGCCGCCGCCATCGCCGCCTCACAGCCTGCAAGTCCGGCTCCGATAACGGTGATCTCATTCATTACTTACTTTCCTTTTCTTTTTTGGCTTTTCTCGAAGGACACTCGGCATTCATACAGTATTTTCTGCCGCGAACGCCCTTTATTATATAACTGCCGCACTCACTGCACTTCTCGCCGGTGGGTATACCGGGCGAAGCAAAGTTACACTTTGGATAATTTGAGCAGCCGTAGAACTTATTGCCCTTCTTTGAAACTTTTTTGATAAGCTTCCCTCCGCAGACCGGACACGGCTCTTTTATCTCGTTTTCGGGCATGGGCTTGGTGTTTTTACATTCCGGATAACCGGGGCACGCCAAAAACTTGCCGAAACGTCCTGTACGTTCAACCATTTTTCTTCCGCATTTTTCGCAGATTACATCACTTTCAACCACCGGTATTTTCACTCTCCTGCCATCAAGCGCTTTTTCAGCTTTCTTGTAAAGTACGTCAAAATCTTTATAGAAATCGGATACGGTATTCAACCACTTTTCGTCACCCATGCCTATTTTATCAAGGCTTGTTTCAAGATTTGCGGTAAATTTGGTATCGATTATCTTCTTGAAATATTCGTTTATAAGGTCGCAAACCAAAATACCGAGGGTAGTCGGTTTAAGCGATTTCTTTTCGCGCTTAATATATTCGCGCTGTAAAATATTCGTGATTATCGGCGCATAGGTCGAAGGTCTGCCTATACCGTTTTCATCGAGCGTCTTAATAAGCGTCGGTTCGGTGTAACGCGCCGGGGGCTGGGTAAAGTGCTGATCGGGTATAAGCGCTTTGAGCTTGAGCACGTCGCCCTTGTTCATCTCGGGAAGGTTGACGCCTTCTTCGGTTTCCTCGTCCCTGCCCTCTTCGTAAAGCGCGGTAAATCCGTCAAACTTTACCTTATAGCCGTTGGCTTTGAAAAGGTAATCGCCGGCGGTAATATCGACCGTGACCGTATTCTGAATACAGGGCGCCATAAGCGAAGCAAGGAAACGCTCCCAAATAAGCTTATAGAGTTTATACTGTTCGGCGGTAAGAGAAGCTTTCGCCTTATCCGGCGTAATCTCGATATTTGTGGGTCTTATTGCCTCGTGAGCATCCTGCGCCCCGCTTTTCGCCTTAAAATAGCGCTGTTTCGCCGGCAGATAATCTTTACCGAAAGCCTTGGAAATATACGCGTTTCCGGCGACTCTCGCCTCTTCGGAAATACGCAAAGAATCGGTACGCATATAGGTAATAAGACCGGTTATACCGAAATTCTCAACGTCAATACCTTCGTAGAGCTTCTGCGCAACGCTCATTGTGCGCTGCCCGGTGAAATTAAGCTTACGCGACGCTTCCTGTTGAAGAGTTGAGGTCGTGAACGGCGGCGCGGGCTGACGCGTTCTCACGCCGCGCTTGACGTCGCTTACCACATACTGCCTGTCTTTCAGGTATTCAACTATACCGAGCGCGGTTTTCTCATCGCTCACGGTATCGAGCTTTTTGCCGTCAGCCGTGCCGAAAAGCCGCGCTAAAAACGACTTGTTACCGCTGAGTAATTTAGCGTCGACAGTCCAGTACTCTTCCGGAACAAACGCTTCTATTTCGCGCTCGCGGTCAACAATAAGGCGAAGCGCGACGGTCTGAACTCTGCCCGCGGAAAGTCCGCTTTTAACTTTCTTCCATAAAAACGGGCTGAGTTTGTATCCCACGATTCTGTCTACAATGCGGCGCGCCTGCTGAGCGTCCACAAGATTTATATCGATTTGGTGCGGACTGCTTATACCCTTTTCAACGCCGTATTTTGTAATTTCGTTAAAAGAAATACGGTTTTTATCGTTAAGGTTCAGGCCGAGAATCTGCGCTAAATGCCACGAAATAGCCTCTCCCTCGCGGTCGGGGTCGGTCGCGAGGTAAACAAAATCGCTTTTGGCGGCCGCCTCTTTAAGCGATTTTATGAGGTCTCTTTTTTCAGGCATATTTATATAATCCGGCTTAAAACCGTTATTAACGTCAATACCGAATTTTGATTTCGGCAAATCGCGTATATGCCCCATCGACGCCATAACGTTGTAACCGGAGCCTAAATACTTTTTAATGCTCTTGACCTTGGTCGGAGACTCGACAATTACCAGTTTTGACATTTCAAAACTCCTTTTTACTAATCTGAAATTTTATATTTGCCGCCGGGCAGTGACGTTATCAGGTGCTCAAATTCAAGCTCGGTAAGAGCGGAAAGAATCGCTGCACCGTCAACGTCCGGCGCGGATATATCGTCTGCCGTGAATTCCGGCTTAACTAAATTATTATACACTAAAAGTGCCTCTTTGGAAAGACCGGAGAGTGATTTTTTTTGTGAATTTTTCTTTAATTGTTTATCGCTTTCTTTGCTGAACGCTTTTTCGATATCTATACGGTCCGGGAAATCAGGGACGTACCTTGAAAAGATATCCGAACTGTCTAAAAGCGGAATCGCACCGTCGCGCAGTAAAGCGTTTGAGCCCTTATATGCCTCATCCGCAGGATTACCGGGTATCACGAATACGTCTTTTCCCTGCTCGACAGCATGATTCGCGGTAATCAGCGCACCGCTCTTATTTGAAGCTTCAACCACCGCGACGCCCAGCGATAACCCGGACATAATCCGGTTTCGCACCGGAAAGCTGAATTTATACGCTTTACCTTTCGGCATACACTCGCTGATTATACAGCCCTTTTCAATAACCTTTTTCACAAGAGCGCGGTTTTTAGATTCGAGTTGAGTTATTATACCGTCAGCCGAAACCATCACCGACCTGCCGGATGCGCTTAACGCGCCCTGATGCGCGGCGGTATCAGCGCCTGTCGCCGTACCGCTCACTATTACCATGCCTGCCTTTACAAGACGCCTTGAAAGCGAATACGCTGCTTTACGGCCGAACTCTGTGACCTTGCGGGGTCCGACGATGCAAAAAGCGGGGTCGCGGTCAAAATCGGGAAACTCGCCCTTTATGAATAATACAGCCGGCGGCGCCGGAATATTCCGCAGACACTCGGGATACCGCTCATCGTAAATCGGGAGTATCCGTATATCCGCGCTTTTACAGCATTCGGTTATTTTTTCTATATCATCCGCCGAAACCGCCGATATGCGCTTGCGGCATTTTTCGTCGATGCCGCGGTATTCTTTAAGCGAATCAAACGGAATATCAAGCATATTGTCACGGCGCAAGGTTTCGTATATATTCACCGACTGCCGGCTTCCCGCCCCGAAAGCGCGAAGCAACGAAAGCACGTTATACAGACGGTTATTTTCGGCAGTCATTTGCTCATCAGCTCCCACATTGCAATAGCCGCGGCGGCGGAAGCGTTAAGCGACTCCGCTTTGCCGCGCATATCTATCGTCGCGGTTTTATAAGCGCCGTTACGGGTTTCTACCGAAAGCCCGTTTGCCTCGTTGCCGATGATTACAACGTCGCCGTCCGAAAAAGCGAAATCGCCGATTTTAAGGTCGGCGTCGCTTTGTGCTATACACGCGAAACCGCGAAGAGAATACCGACTCAAAAATGAGGTTATGCTATCGCAGAAATAGAGCGGCATACGCAGAAGCGTACCCATTGAAGCGCGAAGTGCTTTCGGCGAATAAACGTCGCAGGAATCGCCGGAAATAATCATACCGTCAATACCGAGCGCCTCCGCCGTTCTCGCTATCGCGCCGATATTTGCCGGGTCGGCTACGCTTTCGAGCGCAACGTACCTGCCGCTTTTACTTATCGGTACCGTATCGTTCGGCATGGCACACAAAGCGATTATACCCTGCGGAGTAGTAGTATCGCTGATTTTTTCAAACAAACCGTCGCCGACTACCGCGCCGTTCTTTGCGTTCTCTATTAAAGCCCCGACGCCCGCCGGCATTTTTTCATAGACCGTTTTCGACAAAACGAGCGTGTCAAACGGTATTCCGTTTTCGGCGGCATCCGAACAAATGCGCAGACCTTCAAGCACGAAAAGACGGTTTTCTTTTCGCGCTTTCGACGACTTTTGAAGCAATGATATCAGCTTAATAAGACGGTTATCTTTTGCCGTTATTTGTTTGAAATCAAGCATTTTTATCCTCTTATAAAAAGCAAAATGCGCCCGAGAATACAGAAACTCTCGGGCGAAAACAATTATTTTTCAAGCGCCTTTTGGGCAGTCTTTGCGAGATTTGCGAAACCGTCCGCATCATTAACCGCGATGTCAGCCAACATTTTGCGGTTGATTTGAACGCCCGCCTTGCTTAAACCGTTCATAAACGTCGAATAGTTCATACCGTTTATTTTCGCGGCGGCAGAAATACGGGTTATCCAAAGGCGACGGAAATCGCGCTTTTTCTGCCTGCGGCCAATGTAGGCATAATTGCCGGATTTCATTACGGCCTCTTTGGCGGTTTTGAAAAGCTTTGATTTAGCGCCAAAATAACCTTTCGCAAGTTTTAATGTCTTTTTTCTTCTTTTACGCGTTGCTAACGCACCTTTTACACGTGCCATTTAAGTTACCTCCAATTCGATATTCCCATTACTTGTAGGGAATCATTCTCTTTACTGCCGCAACGTTGGTTACGTCAGCACATACGACCTTGCGCAAATTTCTCTTACGCTTTGTTGTCTTCTTATTAAGAATATGCGACTTGAAAGCATGCGCGCGTTTAACTTTGCCGTTTTTTGTGAGTTTGAAGCGCTTTTTTGCGCCACTGTGTGTTTTGATCTTAGGCATTTGTAAATCCTCCAATATTCTTTATTTAGCCGGTTTAGGGGCTAAAAACATTAACATATTTCGTCCTTCCATCTTTGCAGCCTTTTCGACGTTTGCAAATTCCTCGCAGTATGCGGCAAACCGCGTCATAGTATCAAGTCCTATTTCGGGATGTCCGAGTTCCCTGCCGCGAAAACGGATGGAAACTTTTACTTTGTTACCGCTTTTAAGAAATTTGATCGCCTGATTGCCTTTGGTTTCAAAATCGTGAACGTCAATACCGAGCCCGAGTCTTATTTCCTTTATCTCGATAATCTTCTGATTCTTGCGAACTTCCTTTTCTTTCTTGGACTGTTCAAAACGGTACTTGCCGTAATTCATGATTTTACAAACCGGCGGTGTAGCGTTCGGTGAAATATTCACGAGATCCAGATCCCGGTCATACGCCGCTTTCAAAGCGTCGGCGACAGGCATAATACCGAGTTGGGAACCGTCCTCGCCGATAACGCGCACCTCTTTGAATTTAATCGCCTCGTTTATGGCTAATTCTTTACTGCTGATTGTGAAGCACCTCCGTAATAAAAATAAAACAAGACACGAACATAATATGCCCGTGTCCTAAAAATCATTTCAACTATTAACCCTGAAACTCAATTATCGCAGGGTGAGAAACACGGCATTTCTACTTCATTGTCAACGAATATTATACCACCGGAAAACGATTTGTCAAGTAAAATTTTACGAGATTTCAAGTTCTCTTATCGAGCGCATCTGATAGTTTACGTTTTTAAGGGTATCGCTGTGGCGCAATGCCGCCGCGGCGCCCTTTACCACGCTGTACTCCGGATCGACGAGCGATATCGGCTTCGCGCCGATGAATTCCGAAAGGAGCTTATCCATTCCGAAAATCTTTGAACCGCCGCCCGCGAGATAGAACCCGTCGTCTCTGATATCCGAAAGCAAATCAGGGTCGGTCGCGGAAAGTACGTTTCTTACCGCGTTGCAAATATTTAATGCGGTCTCTTTTATCGCATAGTAAACCTCGGTAGTGGTAATTTCAAAGCTTTCAGGCAAACCCGTAAATACGTTTCTTCCCTTTGCCACGATTGCTATTTCAACCGGACGCTCAACCACCGTGCCGATTTGTTTTTTGATTGATTCGGCGGTAAGCGGACCTATCTCTATATTGTATTCGGAACGGACATATTTAATTATCTGACTGTCAAAATCATAAGACGCTACCGGAAAAGAATCGCAGACCGCGGCGCCGCCCATAGAAATTACGGCAATATCGGTAGTTCCAGCGCCGATATCGATTATAAGGTTTCCATGCGGTTTTGAAAAATCAAGTTCAAGACCGTAGGCAATAGCTAAAGGCGACTCGATAACGGTGACGTTCCTTCCGCCGCTTGAAACGATAACGTTTGAAAGCGAATGATGTTGAAGCTCGGTAAGACCTGAAGGCAACGTAGCCATTATTCTCGGGCGCATTATTCTGCTTCCGAACGCTTCTTCCATATAGTTTTTAAGCATACTTTCGGCAATATCGTAATCGGAAATCTTGCCGCGTTCAATAGGGTTAAGGCATACAAGGCTGTCAGGCGTCCGCCCGAGCGTCTGGCGCGCTTTTTCGCCGAAATATACCGGTTCCCAGGTTTCACTGTCGACCGTAACAAAGCTCGGCGCTTCGAGAACTATCTTGGAACTCGAAAAAATCACCGTTTTGTATGACCCTAAATCAATGCCTATATCTGTTGCCATTGTTTTAGTACAGCGCAGCAATTCAACCACGGTTAAGGTGAAAGAATTTTGCGCCCTCCTTTACTGATACTCGAAGATCCGTCAGATCTCCTGCGTTTTGTCTTGTATGACTGAATCAACTTTTACGGCCGGTTCGGCAGGTCGTTTTCTCAAACGGACCGAAAGCACCGACGCACAGTAAACCTCTCTTACTCCCGCAAACATAAGTTCCTTCGCGCACTCGTCAAGGGTGGAACCGGTAGTGAAAATATCGTCAAAGAGCAGTACGCGGTTCAAATTAAGACTTTTAACAGTATAATACTTGCCGCGTACATTTTCAAGTCTCTTGACAAATTCGCTTTTATGTTGAGGCTTCCTAAACGCCCGCACTCTTAAAACGCCGCGCACATACGGTAAATCAAGTTTCTTCGAAAGCAACAAAGCAATAGAATTGCCGTGATCAAACCCGCGACGCAAGAGGCTTCGTTTAGTATTCGGAACGCACATTAACGCGTCAAACTCCATATTGCCGAAAACCGTCCTGACGGCGTTTGCCGTTTTTTCCGCGAAAAACGGTCCGAGTTCCTTTCGTCTGCCGAATTTATATGAATAGTACGCCTTTTTCGCCGCGCCCTCGTTTATATATGCCGCGGTGACGCCCAAAAAACGAAACTCACGGCTGTTACAGCGGCAGACGTCCTTACTCTGTCCGCACTTTGAACACCAATTCTTATAATCGATTTGGTTTATACACGATTTACAGTATTCGCATAACACGCTTTCATCGCCGAGTATTTCACCGCACGCGGCGCACTTGTTCGGATACAGGCATTCTATTAAGTATTTGCCGGCTCTATTCATCCAAAAACTCCCTAAGCAGCGTATACCTTAACGTTTTCTTATCGTTTTGGCACATTCTGAAAAACGTCTGTTTATCGCCTACGGCGACAAAAAGCTTTTTCGCCCTGGTGACGGCGGTATAAAGCAAATTGCGGTAAGCGAGCGGCGCGGGCACGCCGAAAATCGGCATAACCACACAGTCAAATTCGCTTCCCTGACTTTTATGAATGGTTATCGCATAGGCAAGCTCGATTTCAGAAAGGTTTTCAGCGGTATATAAAACCTTCCGGTCATCGTCGTATACGACCGATAAACTCCCGGCGGCGGCGTTTACCTCGGTTATATATCCGACGTCGCCGTTGAAAACGCCGAAACCGATTTCACCGTTAGGTTTTTCCCACTGCAAATCGTAGTTATTCTTGATTTGCATTACCTTATCGCCGCGATAATAATAAATACCCTTGTAACTCAAATGAACGCCGCCCGCGTTTTCATTCAAAAACTGTTGGAGAAGATTATTGTTATTAAGACTGCCGGTTTCGTATTTTCTCGACGGGCAGAGTACCTGAATATCCCTTATACCGTCGTAACCGTAAGCATCTTTGAGGCGTTTTGAGCAGAGTTCAAGAACAGTATCCGTAACGCTTCTTGCGCTATCCCGCGTAAGGAAGAAAAAGTCGCCGGCGGTGTTTGATAAATCGGGCGTCTCGCCGCCTATTATAGCGTGAGCGTTGCTGACAATAAGGCTTTCGCTCGACTGGCGGAATATCTTTTTAAGCGCAATACACGGCACTTTTCCGCTGTTCACCAGATCGCCGAGTACGTTACCGGCGGAAATGCTCGGCAACTGGTCGGCGTCGCCTACAAGAATAATCTTACAGGAAAGGCGAACGGAGCGCATAATCGCTTCAAAAAGAAGCGCGTCGAGCATGGAAGCCTCGTCAACTATCAAAACGTCGCAGGTCAGCGGGTTACGCTCGTTACGCGTAAATCTTGTCTTATCGTCCTCAACCCACTCCGCTTCAAGAAGACGGTGAATCGTTTTGGCTTCGTAACCGGTAAGCTCGGTAATGCGTTTTGCCGCTCTTCCGGTCGGAGCCGCGAGCGTTATTTCGGCGTCTCGGCGGGAGAAAAGTTCGATTATTCCGTTAAGAGCGGTCGTTTTACCCGTGCCGGGACCGCCGGTCAATATCATAAAGTTGTTTTCAAACGCCATGCGTATGGCATCGCGCTGTTTTTGCTCGAATTTTATACCTAGTTTGTTTTCAACATAGTCAATTTCAAGCTCGTCCACCGCCACGTTGCCGCCGCTTTTCGCGCCCGCTTTAATGCGAGCGGCAATATACTCCTCGGCAAAGTAATAATCGGGCAACGCCAGAAACACCTCGTCGCCCACCGTTTTGGACGAAAGCGAGAGCGATTGCACCATCTTATCGCAAATGCTTTCAATACGGTGATAATCGCTTTCGAGAAGCTTGCACGCGACCGGAATAAGTTTGGATTTCGGAAGGCAGGTATGTCCGTTTGAAAGATTACTTTTAAGAATATACTCTATTCCGGCGACGAGCCGCTGTTCGGCATCCGCCGATATCCCGAAATCGTACGCCATCCTTTCGACGAGTTCAAAGGAAATATCCAAATCGTATTTACATAGGATATAGGGGTTGTCCCTGACCGCTTTCGCACATTCGTCGCCGAAGGTTTTATAAATCTTAACGCACCTTTCCGGCGATATGCCGTAAGGCGATAGTAATATCGTTATATCCTTAATTCCGAACTGGCGTTTGAACTCGGCGCTGATTGCCGCCGCCTTATTTACGGATATGCCTTGTATCGTCGCAAGCTCGGTATAGTGGTTTTCAATAATATTCAGCGAATCCGCGCCGAATTTTTCAACTATCTTTATCGCCGTGCTCGGTCCTACGCCCTTTATCGCGCCGGAAGAAAGGTATTTCAGTATCGCGGAAGCGGTTTGAGGAGTTTTACGCTCAAAGCTTTTGACCGAGAACTGTTTACCGTAGACCTGGTGCATAACGTATTCGCCCTCAAATTCGGCGCTTTCGCCCTCGGAAAGAAAAGGCATAACGCCGACCGCGGTAACGTTTTCCCTGCCGACGCGAATAACGGCTACCGTATAGCCGTTATTTTCATTGCGATATGTAACTTTTTGTACAGTGCCTTTAATGCGGTGTTCATCCGTCGCCATGCTGTTATTCATCCGTTTCATCCGTTTCAAAACCGTTTAATACCGGGCTGATGTTTTCTAAAGTAACCAACCGTATACCGAAGCCGTAACAATACCTTTCGCAAGCCGCGGTTTCAATACAGTCAAGCCCGTCTGTAACCGCCAATACGCCTTCACAAAATTCGCTTCCGTACCAGCGGAGTTTATCGGAGAAAAAACGCAGTTGCTCCTCGGCATACCCCGGCTTTAAGATAAGGACCAAAAAATTTCTGCTTTTAACGCCCGGAAAAAGGCGCGCCGATTTCACGGCGTGAATAATATCGCAAAATCCCAGTGAAGCAAAAATGACGATAACGGTAAAAAATACGGCTTCTATCACAAATACCACCTCATCACATTATATGCAAAAAGGCGGTATTCGTTAAATCAATTATGGGGTTGCTTTATTCTATGGTTATTTCTATATTGGACTTTCCGACCTGCCATACATCCTTGAATTTTTCGGATGTAAACACAACCTCAAGGGTGTATTTGCCACCTGTTTTATCGCTTAAATCGACCTGGGCAGACAAATCGGCAGCGGTCATTTTCAAAATCACGTCTTTTTTGCCGCAAACCGTAACGTTGTTAACGTTCTTATCAACGGTCGCGGTATACTTTGAATCCAAATCCTTGAATTTAACCTGATCCCGATTCAGGTTGAAGGTTCTCTCGGCATAATCCGACAAATCAACGGTAACCGTAAAATAATCTATTTTTTCGGTCAGCTTCACACCGTCTTTAAGAGCCGCGGAAACCTCAAACACTTTCGACGCAAGAGAAACCTGTGTTAGATCTATCGGCGAAAGTGTAACCGCTTTCATACTGTTGACCACATCCGGAGCGCCCAGAACGGTAACCTCTTCAACATCAATACTGTAAGGAATATCCTTTGCTGTCATCTGCTCCGGCATATTGGTAAACGCCGCCGCAACCGGCAAAGTAACCTTTTTGGATATCGGCTGAGTAACTTTAAGCGACTGATAACTGAGCGTAAGATAATTGTCGGTAACGGTTCTGTCCTGACCGTCAACAACGTATCCTTCGGGAGTATATCGGTATAAAACGTTGCCGTCTTTATCTTTAAGAATAACGTAAGAATCAAACGTCTGCGTAGCCGAGAGCGTTTCGTTTACCTCGGCGTAAGACTCGGCGATGGCAATTTTTTCGACCGTGGTGCGCGGACCTTTTACCGTAAGGGTACTCTGTTCCGTATTTGTAACGACAGGGTCTTCCGCAATAAGACCTTCCGCCGCGCTTGCACCGATAAGCTTCGGCTTAACGGTAAGCTCTTTCGTATCCATATAATCGAACGTTACGTTAATTGTTGACGGCTCTATCGACTTAAACGTATACCCTGTGACGCTGCTGTTGCGGTTACCGTACACGCGAAGCGCGTAAGACCCCGCCGCCGTTACTTCGGAAACGTCCGCGGAAAGGAAAAAGTCGCTTTGCGAAAGTGTGCTGATAATATAGTTGGGTCCGCTGAGCGTTACGGTAAATTTCTGCGAAGAGGCGGCGACAACGCCTAGCCCCGAATTACTTACGGCGGTATTCTCAATGGAGATAGTCGCGGTAACGTCGGTAAACACCTTTTCGCGTATCGGATTTTGATTTACCATTACCGAAATCCATATTGCAAACGACAGAACAAGGGAGAAAGCAATTACAAATTTCTTGTTTGCAAATATTCTGCTGATTTTCAATTTGAAGGGCATTTTAATTTTCATCGCTTTCACCCTCCGAACCGTTTTTATTTGATTTGCCGAATTTCGGCAAAACGCGCTTTATTCTCGAAAGTACGGATATCTCGTCGGCTTTCTCCCCCGGAATAAGCAACTTATCCTGAAGCTCGGCGTAAGCTGTTGCCGGAGTATAATTTCTTGCGATTTTTCCGTTATACGCGATGGAAATATTGCCGGTTTCCTCCGAAACGACCAAGACCACGGCGTCGGAATTCTCGGTCATGCCTATCGCCGCTCTGTGGCGCGTACCGAGGCGCATCGATATATTATTGTTCTGCGTAAGAGGCAGAATGCAACCCGCCGCGTAAAGACGGCCGTCGCGCACGACAACCGCGCCGTCATGAAGCGGCGACTTCGGGTAAAAGACGTTACAAACCATCGACACCGACGGGGCGGCGTCAATAACGGTTCCGGTATTGATTATTTCGCCCAACTGCGTTTCGCGCTCGAAAACTATCAGTGCGCCGATTTTGTTATCTTTCATATTGCCGGCGGCTTTACAGATACTGTCAATAGCGATTTTGGTGCGTTCCTCTTCACTGCCTAACAACTGCCCCGAACCGACCTTGAACTGACCGATACGCTCGAGCATTCTGCGAAGCTCCGGCTGGAAGATTACCGCGAGGGCAATAATCGCCGAATTGAAGACAACCGCCAAAACCCAACGCAAAACCGTGAGCTTGAACCATTGCGCAATAAGATACAAAATCAATAAAATAACGATACCTTTTGCAAGCTGTCCCGCCCTTGTTTCACGCAAAAACTGAATAGCCTTATAGATGAGAAACGCGATAACAAGAATATCAATTACATCAAAAACCCTGATGTTTGAAACCGCGTAAACTATCTGATTCCAAAGACCGACAATAAAATTAACAAGCACACTCAACCGGACTTCCCTCGCTTTCGACACTTTATTCATAGTTATTTTAACACACTTTTTTCCGTCATTCAACTACTTTTTTTAGATATTTATATATTTTACTTGACTAATAAGATAATCGACCTCCGCCGCCGTCGTAAAAACCGACGGGGCGATGCGTACCGTGCCGCCGTCCTCTGTTTTTAATTTACGGTGTGCGAGCGGCGCGCAGTGCAGTCCCGCTCTTACCGCTATACCCTTTTTGTTAAGGTATTCCGCCACCTGTTCAGAACCGATATTCTCAACGTTGAACGACAACAGCGGCATATACATTCCGTCTTCCGTATAAGGCGTATAAAGCCGCACGTGCGGCATTTTTTCAAAGCTTTCGTATATGCGGCGAATATGATTCATTTCGTTCGCGTAGGCCTTGAAATTCTGCCGACGCGAAAAATCGATTCCCGCCGAAACGCCCATAATCGCCGGAACGTTCAGCGTGCCGCTTTCGTACCTTTCCGGCATCATATCCGGTTGGTATTCGCTGAGCGAATTTGTACCCGTACCGCCCTCCAAAAGCGTGTCGCCTATGTCACGGCAGGCTATGAGTATTCCGATTCCCATCGGCGCGTAAAGCCCCTTATGAGGCGCTACGCACAAAAAATCAATATTCATCCTTTCCATATCTATCGGCACAACGCCCGCCGTCTGCGCCGCGTCCACGCCGAAAGCGACGCCTCTGCTTTTGCACAGTTCGCCTATTTTGCCGATTGGCAGCGCCCTGCCGCAGACGTTTGATGCGGCGGTACAAAAAATCAGTTTTGTGCTTTCGGTAATATGCGACGCGAAATTCCGTACGGTTTTTTCATCGCTTAAAAGGTCAACATTCGCAACACTTACCTTCGCTCCGATTTTTTTAAGCGGGCGAACTACCGCGTTGTGTTCAAGGTCGGAGATTATAACGTGGTCATTCCGCCCTAAAAAGCCCTTTAACACGTAGTTTACCGACGCGGTACAGTTAGCGGTGAATATCACCTTCTCCCCGCCGGACGCCCCGAAAAACGAAGCCGTCTTTTCCCGCACGGAATATACGGCGCGCGCCGCTTCCACCGATAAATCGTGTCCTCCCCTGCCGGGATTCGCGGAATAGACGCGTAAAGCGCGACTGACCGCCGATATAACGCTTTCCGGCTTTCTTCCCGTAGTTGCGGCATTGTCAAAGTTTATCATTATTTCACTCCTTTCGCCCGGTTTTCCGTTTGCTGTCAAAAGCTAAATGAAGGCGCCTTTCGACGCCGTCAAATCAATAATCCGTAATTTCAAGTATCTTTACCGAAGCGTCATTCAGTATACTTTCGGCTTTTTTAATATCCGCGCCGGTCACAATGCCGTATCCGCAACCCGAAGACCCGTTTCTGCGTTCAATAACGGCGGGAAAACCCATCCGCCTTAACGCGTCACGACCCTTCAGCGCATAGGTCACAGACGGCGTAACTATCATATATTTTTGCATCGTTATCCTCCGTTCAATGGGGTTGTTCCCCATTTCATCCTATGCAAAACGCGCCCTTTAAGATATTGTGTTTTTTGGGAAAAGGCCTTTTAGAGCGCAAAAAAAGCAACTGCCCGAAAGCAGTTGCTTTTTTGCCGTACTGTATTATTTGCCGTAAAGCTCAACAAGTTTTTCAAGGTGAGCTCTGCGCTCTTTCGCGGTCGCCGCCGCTTTATCAAAGAGAACTTCGGCACGCTCGGGGAATGAACGTGTAAGCGATGAGTAACGCGCTTCGCCGAGGATAAACTCTTTGTAATCTTCGGTCGCCGGTTTGCTGTCGAGCGAGAAGGGATTCTTGCCTTCGGCTTTAAGAGCCGGATTATAGCGGAAAAGATCCCAATATCCGCAGTCAACCGCACGTTTCATTTCCTTCTGGCAGTTGACCATGCCGCCCTTGATCGAGTGCATCTCGCAAGGAGCATAGCCGATTATAAGCGAAGGACCGTCATAAGCCTCGGCTTCTTTAATTGCCTTTAAGGTCTGATTCTGATCGGCGCCCATGGCTATCTGCGCTACGTAGATATAACCGTAGGACATTGCGATTTCGGCGAGGCTCTTCTTGGCTATCGCCTTACCTGCCGCCGCAAACTGCGCAACCTGACCGATATTCGAAGCCTTTGAAGCCTGACCGCCGGTGTTCGAGTAAACCTCGGTATCGAATACCATAATATTTACGTTGTTGCCCGAAGCCAAAACGTGGTCAACACCGCCGAAGCCGATATCGTATGCCCAACCGTCGCCGCCGAATATCCAAACGGACTTCTTGGAGAGGTATTCGCTGTTCTCTAAAACGTCACGGCAGATATCGCAGTCGGCATTCGCCGCTTTGAGAGCCGCAACGAGCGCCTTGGCGGCGTCGCCGTTCTTAGCGCCGTCATTGAGCGTATCAAGATAAGCCTGTCCCGCCGCTTTGACTTCCGCAGCCGCTTTATCGCTTTCAACGATAGCCTTGACGTCGTCGATAAGACGGTTTCTTATAGCCTGCTGACCGAGGTACATACCGTAACCGTGCTCGGCGTTATCCTCAAAGAGCGAGTTAGCCCAAGCGGGACCGTGGCCCTCGGCATTGGTGGTATACGGGCTTGTAGCCGCCGGACCGCCCCAAATTGACGAACATCCGGTAGCGTTTGAGATATACATTCTGTCGCCGAAAAGCTGAGTTATAAGGCGCGCATACGAAGTTTCCGCGCAGCCGGCGCAGGAGCCTGAGAATTCGAGAAGCGGTTTCTTGAACTGCGAAGTGATAACGTTGGCGTCGGAAGCAACGTCCGCTTTTTCGGCAACCTTCGCTACGCAGTAATCAAACGCCGCCTGCTGAGCAAGTTGAGATTCCTGCGGTACCATCTTAATCGAAGCAGTCGGGCAAACGCCTACGCAGACGCCGCAACCCATACAGTCGAGCGGAGAAATCGCCATTGTATAGGCATAGCCCTTATTGGTAACGAGTTTTTCTTTCTCGGCAACTTTAAGGCAGTCGGGAGCCGCCGCTTTTTCATCGGCAGAAAGCGCGTAAGGACGAATGGTAGCGTGCGGACAAACAAACGCGCACTTGTTACAACCGATACAGGTCGTATTATTCCACTCGGGTACCATAACCGCAACGCCGCGTTTTTCAAACGCCGAAGCGCCCTGCTCGAACGTACCGTCGGCATGGTCGGCAAAAGCGGAAACAGGAAGCTCGTAACCGTTCATAAGTCCTACCGGCTTCATAATGGTATCAACCATTTTCTCGAGCTTGGAGTTATCCTCGCCAACTGCTTTCTTTGCTTCATCCGCGGCAGTTGCCCAGTCAGCCGGAACGTCGATTTTAACGTAAGCGGTGGCGCCGGCGTCGATAGCCTTCCAGTTCATATCAACGATATCGCGTCCCTTCTTTAAGAAGGAAGCCTCCGCTTTCTCTTTCATATAGCGGATAGCATCCTCGGGAGGAAGAACCGCCGCGAGTGAGAAGAAAGCAGACTGCAAAATCGTATTGGTGCGCTTGCCGAGACCGATTTCCGCGGCAAGGTCGATAGCGTTAACGGTATAAAGGTTAATATTGTTCTTGGCAATATAGCGTTTCGCCTCGGCGGGCATATGCTTGCTGAGTTCTTCAGGTGTCCACTGGCAGTTGATAAGGAATACGCCGCCGGGTTTAACGTCGTTAACCATCTTATAACCCTTAATTACGTAAGAGGGGTTATGGCAGGCAACAAAGTCAGCCTTATTTATATAGTAGGGGCTCTTGATGGGCTTATCGCCGAAACGCAGATGCGATACGGTGATACCGCCGGTCTTTTTAGAGTCATACTGGAAGTATGCCTGAACGTATTTATCGGTATGGTCGCCGATAATCTTTATCGAGTTCTTGTTGGCGCCAACCGTACCGTCGCCGCCGAGACCCCAGAATTTGCACTCGATAGTGCCTTCCGCCGCGGTATTCGGCGCTTCCTCTTCGGCAAGGGATAAGCCGGTGAGGTCATCAACGATACCGATGGTAAACTGCGCCTTCGGAGCATCCTTCGCAAGCTCTTTATATACCGCGAATACGCTTGCGGGCGGTGTATCCTTTGAGCCTAAACCGTAGCGACCGCCGATAACGGTATCAATTTTACGGCCGGTAGCGGCAAGAGCGCCCACAACGTCCATATAAAGCGGCTCGCCGAGTGAACCGGGCTCTTTCGTCCTGTCAAGAACCGCGATTTTCTTTGCGGTGGCGGGAATAGCCGCGACAAGCTTTTCAGCCGAGAACGGACGGTACAAACGAACCTTTACAAGGCCTACCTTTTCGCCCGCCGCGGTAAGATAATCGATAACCTCTTCCGCAACGTCGCAGATAGAGCCCATGGCGATTATTACACGCTCGGCGTCGGGTGCGCCGTAGTAGTTAAAGAGTTTATAATCTGTACCGAGTTTCGCATTGACCTTGTCCATATACTCTTCAACGATAGCGGGAAGCGCGGTATAATACTTGTTGCAAGCCTCTCTGTTCTGGAAGAATATATCGTCGTTTTCATGCGAACCGCGCATGGTCGGACGCTCGGGGTTGAGCGCGCGCTTACGGAACGCGGCAACCGCGTCCATATCGCACATTTCTTTGAGGTCTTCATAATCCCAGACCTGAATCTTCTGTATCTCGTGAGAAGTACGGAAGCCGTCAAAGAAATTGATAAACGGTACTCTGCCCTTTATGGAAGCGAGGTGAGCGACGGCGCCCAAATCCATAACTTCCTGCGGATTTGTTTCGGCAAGCATAGCGAAGCCGGTCTGACGGCAGGCATAAACGTCCGAATGGTCACCGAAGATGTTAAGCGCGTGGCTCGCTACGCAACGGGCGGATACGTGGAATACGCAAGGTAACAGTTCGCCTGCTATCTTGTACATATTCGGAATCATAAGCAAAAGACCCTGGGAAGCGGTAAAGGTGGTTGTAAGCGCGCCCGCCGCGAGAGAACCGTGAACGGTACCTGCCGCGCCTGCTTCGGACTGCATCTCAACAACGTTCACCTTCGTACCGAAGATGTTTTTAAGTCCCTGTGCGGACCACTGGTCAACATAGTCAGCCATAGGACTGGACGGTGTTATCGGATAAATGCCGGCAACCTCGGTAAAGGCATACGCCACGTGAGCGGCGGCATTGTTACCGTCCATCGTTTTGAATTTTCTGGACACTTGAAATTCCTCCTGTTATTTAACTTAGAATCGCAAAGCGACCCCATACGTAAACGATTATAACACTACATCTTGTATTTGTAAATAGAAAATTTACATAAATAACGCATTATTTTTTTATGCTTTTGCTTGACAATTTTCCCAGTTAAGGTATAATTAAATGTAAACTGATTTCCGGAGGGATAATATGGCGATTCTCGTTACGGGCGGCGCGGGTTACATAGGCAGTCACACCTGCGTTGAAATGTTAAACAGCGGCTACGATATCGTTGTCATTGATAATC
>JAFZIW010000055.1 GCA_017554125.1 Clostridia bacterium
AGCGCAAGATTTCACTCGGCGATTTAGCCGAAAAAGTCGGTATCTCAAACGTAAACCTCTCAAAAATAAAAACAGGCAAGGTAACGGCGATAAGGTTTTCGACGCTTTCCGCCATTTGCAAGGCGCTGTCGTGTCAGCCGGGCGACATTCTCGAATACGACCCCGACTCGCCCGCCGGTGAATAATATGCCCGCCCTCTTCGGAGGGCGGTTTTTTCGCGGCGGGTATAAAAGCGCTAAAAACCTTGATTTTATCGGGGCGTTATGCTAAAATTTCCGTAAGGACTTTGAAAAACGGCAAATTTATAAACGGAGGAACGTTATGGATATTTATGATCCTAATCAGTGGACTGTGGAATTTGCAAGGCAAAGAGGAATTTTTTGCATAAATTTTTTGAAGGAAACAAACGCGAAAGTTATAGAAAAATTAAGGGAAGGCAACTGTAAAGCCGCCGCAGCGGGCATAGACAGAATGCTCAACGGAGCCGTTACGCTTCAAAACGCCGGCGAGTACGATATGCGCCCGTTTTTAGCGACGTATTCTTTTAATCAGGGTTTAATCGCCGTGTGCGGAATTACCGACGCATCCGAGGAACAGCGACGGCAGGCGGCCATAGCCGCTTTTTCCGACGCGCGCGATTTTTCAAATGCTTCCTTGCGCGAAATAGCGGTCAGCGTAATCGGTATGTTACAGTCGGGGCAAAACTTACAGAGCATTAAGACCGAGATCTGTCCGAATTTCCCGTCGGAACTGATAGGCTTAATGTCCGATACGGATAAAATCGGCGGTGCGCCGAAACCTACTCCGGCGGTAAGCGCGAATAATACCGCAGTCAAACCGGCGCCCGCGTACACCGGCGGCGCGTCAGGCGGAAAAGGCAGCGGCAGCGGCATAATCAAAACGCTGTTGTTTATACTGATACCGATAGCGGCGATAGGGCTTGTGGTTTTAGGCTATTGGCTTTACGGTTTTATTAACGGTGACATTGAAAGCGGCGGCGGCAGCCGTTCACGTAAAGAAAAGGTTTCAAATTCGAGAATTGAAGATTCCGGCGAAACTTACAGCGAAGAGAATTACAGCCGCGACAGTAACAGCGGCGCGAATACTTCGTCGAACAATTATTCAAAAAACACAAGCACAAATGACAATACAAGCTCAAAACCGACCTCGGGAACGCGAACAACGACTACCTACCACGTTTCCACAACCTCGGGACTTCGTCTTCGCTACGGTCCGTCGCTTGAAAACGGCATAATTCTCGAAATGCCGTATCTTTCCACCATAGAGGTCTACGAGATAAACGGCGAGTGGGCGTATGCCTGCTACAAAGGCACCGACGGTTACTGCTCCGCCGAGTATATTTCGCCCGGTCCCGGAAACTAAAGCGCGAAGACCGATATTGAATATTTATACCCGCTCTGCTTAAAGGGCGGGTAATTTTGTGCAAAAAAACACTTGATATTGTAAATTAAAGAGAGTAAAATATTTTATTATTAAATCAACAAAAATACGGAGGTAACCATTATGTCGGAAAACATCAGACCCGAAAGCATGGCGCGGATAACAACGCCGGAACTTGCGCAGGCGTTTATCAATGACCAAATAGCGGCGCTCAAAGCGCAAATCGGTGAAAAAAAGGTGCTTTTAGCCCTTTCGGGCGGCGTTGATTCGTCGGTTACGGCGGCGCTTCTTATCAAAGCGATAGGTAAAAATCTCGTATGCGTTCACGTCAACCACGGTCTTCTTCGCAAGGGCGAACCCGAACAGGTTATAAAGGTTTTCCGCGATGAACTCGGCGCGACCCTTATATACGTTGACGCGGTCGACCGCTTCCTCGATAAGCTCGCGGGCGTATCCGACCCCGAAACCAAGAGAAAGATAATCGGCAAAGAGTTTATCGACGTTTTCGCCGAGGAAGCGAAAAAGCTCGAAGGTATCGAGTTTTTGGCGCAGGGTACTATTTATCCCGATATTTTGGAGAGTGTCGGTGTCAAGGCGCACCATAACGTGGGCGGCTTACCCGAGGACCTCAGATTTGAACTCGTTGAGTCGGTAAAATTCCTTTATAAAGACGAAGTCCGCGTTGTCGGCAAGGCGTTGGGCCTGCCCGACGGCATGGTTTACCGTCAGCCCTTCCCGGGTCCGGGACTGGGCGTCAGGTGCGTAGGCGCTATTACGCGCGATAGGCTCGAAGCCCTGCGCGAAGCCGACGCTATCGTACGCGAGGAGATAGGAAAGCTTCCCGAAACGCCGTGGCAGTATTTCTGCGCGATACCGGATATTCAGTCGACCGGTATTAAATACGTTGACGGTAAGGGCGAGCGCTATATGGGTTGGGCGGTCGTTATCCGTGCCGTTAACACGGTAGACGCGGTGACCGCCACGGTTCCCGAGATACCGTTTGCCGTCCTTTGCAAGATGCGTGACCGTATCGTAAAAATTCCCGGTATTAACCGCGTTCTCTGGGATATCAGCGAAAAACCGGTAGCGACGATAGAGTGGGAATAAGTCGCGCAAGATTTGCGGTTATTATCGGTTTTATCAAAGAAAAAACAAGACTATCGGCTCAGCCGATAGTCTTTCTTTGTTCTATCATGTTTTCCGTGAATTTTATCAGTTCTTCGGCGCCCGCCATTGCGCGCTTTTGTAGCTTACAGTTTTCAGGATATCCCCAACCGCCGAAAAACCTTGAAGGTCCGGCGAGTGAACCGGCGGGAAGGTCGTTTGCCATTATAAAGGGCAGCGAGAGCGCTGATTTTTCAGGGGAATTAAAAACGCGGCTGAAAATTTTTGCGAGGCGACCTACCGTACTGCCGAAAGCGTTTATGCCGAGCGGCGTTATGGATATTCCCGGGTGATTCATAAGTATTTTTACGTTACTTTTCTCATACTGCTTTGCTTTACTGTAAGAATACTTTGCAAGGCAAAGCTTTGAGCGACCGTAAACGGTAAAATTATTATACTTTCCGGTGCAGAAAAAGTCGCCGTAATCGATGCTTGCCGTCCTGTAGATAATTGAAACCGTGTTTATATAAGTGACCGGGTGAGGAAGCGATTCGAGGTAAGGCAACAGCTTTTCGGTAAGATAATAAACGCCGAAATAGTTTGTTCCGAGTACAAGCTCAAAACCGTTTGCGGTTTTTTCGCCCGGCTTATGAAACACGCCGGCGTTGTTCAGGAAAACGTCGATATTTATACCGTTTGACCTGATTTCGTTTACAAACGAATCTATTGACGAAAAATCTGAAATATCAAGACTGATAATATCTATATCGGCGTTCGGGTATTCTTTAAGAAGTGAAATTCTCGCCGTGCTCGCCTTATCCGCGTTTCTGCAAGCCATAATCAGCTTCGCTTTAAGGTATACGGCGATTTCCGCGCTTTTAAGCCCGATGCCGCTGTTGGCACCGGTTATAAGAACGGTTTTTCCCTCAAACGAACGGGGGCAGTTTCGGGCGAGCCACTTTTTTGTCTTTTTGTTCAGAGCCATTTTTCACCTGCAAGTTAAATCTTATAACGTAGTATAACTACTGTCAGAACACTTTGTCAACAAAAAACGGGTTCGGTTCTTGCCGACAACAAAAAAAGCGCTTGACAAAATCAATACTTCGTGATACGATGTATTACGCAAAGGGAGGTATAGCATGGATATACAACTTAAACGGGGTCTTCTTGACGTTTGCGTGCTGGCGGCGATAAGAAACTGCGATTCCTACGGCTACAAAATCATAAAGGATATGAAGCCGTATATCGAGCTTTCCGAATCAACGCTTTATACGATACTCAAACGGCTTGAAGCGGCGGATATGCTCACCGTTCGCACCGCCGAGCATGACGGCAGACTTCGCAAATATTACCATATAACCGAAGAAGGTATCAAGCGGATAGCCGATTTCAAAGAAGACTGGAAAGAGATTATTTCGATATACAGATTTGTCACGAGGGAGGATGACGGCAATGAATAAACAGGAATTTCTCGAAAAGCTGAAAGGCGGTCTTTCGGGGTTGCCGCAGGAGGATATAGACGAGCGGCTGGCGTTTTACGGCGAAATGATAGACGATAAGGTCGAGGACGGCCTTACCGAGGAAGAAGCAATAAACGGTATAGGAAGCGTTGAAGATGCGGTAAACGAAATTATATCCGATATTCCGCTTGCCGCGCTCGTAAAGAAAAGGGTCAGACCGAAGCGGAAACTGCGCGCGTGGGAGACGGCACTGATTATCTTGGGCTCTCCGGTATGGGCGCCGCTTTTGATATCCGCGTTGGCTGTATTCTTTTCGCTTTACGTTTCACTGTGGGCGATAATCGTGTCGTTTTGGTCGGTGGCGGGCTCGTGCGCGTTGTGTTCGGTGGCGTCTCTGGTTCCCGCCGCGGTGCTTATCGGTCAGCAAAACGCACTTGCCGCAATAGCCGTGATCGGCGCGGCGCTGATTATCGCGGGACTTTCGATATTTATGTTTTTCGGTTCCAAAGCGGCGACAAAAGGCGTTTTACGGCTTACGGAAAAATCTGTAACGGGTATAAAGAGAACGCTTTTCAGAAGGGAGAACGCAAATGAAAAAGTCGACTAAAATATTACTTATAACCGCCACTGCGCTGATTATCGCGGGCGCGACGGTATTCACCTGCGCCATGGTGACGCTCGGTTGGGATTTTACTAAACTAAACACGGTAAAATACGAAACGAAAATTTTTGAAATCAGCGAGGAGTTCGGCGCTCTGTCGGCGGACGTCGACAGCGGCGATATAGTTTTCAAGGAAGCGGACGACGGCAAATGTAAAATCACTTGCCGCCAGCGCGAAAGCGAGCCGTACTCGGTAACGGTAAACGACGGCGTTTTAAGTATCAGCGCAAAAAGCACGCTTAAATGGTACGGCTATATCGGGCGACTTGATTTTTCCTCGCCTTCCATGACGATTTATCTGCCGAAGAAAGCTTACGGCGATATCAGAATAAACGGCAGTACCGGCGATATCACCTTACCGGACGGCTTTACGTTTGAGAGTATCGACGCCAATTCCGACACGGGCGACGTGAAATGCGAATCGGACGTTACCGGTCGGCTGAAAATCAGTCTTTCCACCGGTGATATTGATTTGCGCGGGCTTTCAGCCGGAGAAATTGAACTTAAAACCTCTACCGGAAATATGAGCTTGCGCGGCGTCGAATGCGCGGGCGATATCAAGGTGGAAATGAGTACCGGCAACTTCACCGCCGAAGGCGTGAACTGCGAATCGCTGATTTCAGGTGGGAGCACCGGCAACGTTACGCTCAAAGGCGTAACGGCGCGCTCCTCGTTCGATATAAAGACGAGTACGGGAAACGTTAAATTCGACGGCGCCGACGCGAAGACAATAAAGGCGAAAACCTCGACCGGCGACATTACCGGCACACTGCTCGGTGAAAAAATAATCTTCGCCGAAACCTCGACCGGTAAAACAGACGTGCCGAAATCCTCTTCCGGCGGCAGGTGCGAGCTTAAAACCTCGACCGGTGATATAATAATAAGTGTAAAAAAATAAGCGAGTAAAACTTCGGGGGTCGTAAGAACGACCCCCGAAAAATTTTTGCCGATTTATTTTTAGTTTATTTCTTCCGTGCGGTAAATGAATTTTACTTTACCCGACGCGCCGTCGGCGATACCCGAGAAATTGCGGTAATTCTTCGACACTTGTACGGTCGCTTTAAGCCGCTCTAAAACGCCGCCGATATCGTTCCCGAGCAAATCGGTGATTTTCTTAATACCATCGCTGTCGAACTGTTCAAGTCCGCCTTTCAGCTTGCCCGCGCCCTCGGTCAACTGTTTTACTCCGTCGGCAAGGGCGGGAACGCCGCCTTTAAGCTGTAACGCGCCGCCGTAGAGCTCCACCGCGCCGTCTTTGAGCTTGCCGGTTCCGGCTTTAAGCGCCGTGGCGCCCGCCGCGAGCTGTGCGGCTCCGTCAGCCGCAGAATCCACGCCGCCGGTATATGAGAGCAAGCCGAGATAAAACGCGTTGTATGAATCAAGCGAGGTTTTAAGCGCTATTACCGATTGCGCGCCCGCGCTTGCCGCGGCGAGCTTGCTCGTTACCGCCTCTGACGCCATATTTGCGGAAATGAGCTGTTGTATTTGCGCTTCGGTGTTTTGGGCTATCAGCGCTTTAACCTGGTCGGTTGCCATTTGAGCGTCCGCCGCGGCGTTTATCGCCGCTATTGTTTGGCTGTCTACAAGCCCGGCGCTCACCGCCGCGTCATAGCTTTCCTTATCCATCGCACCGCCGGTAGCTTGCGGTATAATCTGCGCTAAAACCTGTTCTCTTACAGCGCCCGTCACACCCGCTTCAACCGCTGCTCTGTTGGCTTCGACCGCCGCGGTGACCTCAGAAAGTGCCTGCGCGTATACCGCCTCTTCGTCAAGCGAAGCGATAACGCCGCCCAGTACGTCCGCGTAATTATCGGTCGTAAGCTCCGGTACGGTAAGACCCGCCGCGGTAAGCTGAGACTGCGCGGTAGAAAGCAAAGTATCGAAAACCTGTTTTGCGCCGCCGTCAAGCGCCGCGCTGTTGCCCTTTAACGTACTCAGACCGTTTGAAAGAGCGGATATACCGTCCGAAAGCTGAATCGCGCCGCTGTCAAGCTCCGCCGCGCCGTCGCTTATCGCCTTTGCACCGTCGCACAAGGCGTTTATGCCGCTTATAAGCGTATCTGATTTTTCGAGTAACGTGCAAAGCCCGTCATAAAGCGCGCTCGAGCCGTTTAACAGCTGATTCATACCGTCATTCAGTTTTTTGCCGGCGTTTATAAAATCGTCAGCCGAATCAAGCTTCGAGGTGTCGACGTTGTTGAATATCTCGTTTGTCGCAACGGTAACGGTTACGCCGAATTTGAAGTTTTCGGCGTCGGCGGTTATTTCCACGTAATCTGGAATAGTTAAAATATCGCGCGGTATTTCGAGGTTGCGTTGAAGACCCGGGAACGCGACGCCTATTACCACAGTGCGGTCGCCGTCGTTAATGAATTTGCCGCCGGAAACCTCTACGTTTTTGAAGGTGTCGTTATCAAGTATCATACCGGTAAGCATAACGAACGGGACATATATCTTTTTTTCGTATCCGCCGATATTGACCGTTTCATACTGCCGGTTTTCATAATCGAAGCGTATTGTTACCCTGCCGCTTTTGCCGGCGATTTTTTCGGCGGATATCGGCGTGCCGTCAAGCTTATACGAAACGTTAAGACCCACCGGCAGTTCTTTTTCGATATTTCCTCTGTAATAAATATCGCCGCCATCCGCGTCCCATACCGCCATATTTTCGCCGAGCGTATAGCTTTCGTTGCCCTTTACGTTTTCTATGCCGGTAAGCTCCGTCTTGTCGTTTATGCCGCCTTTAAGTGTGTTTTTAAGCCAGTCGCTTACTATTATCTTTTTAACCGAGCCGTCGGCGCCGGCGAGTACGTAAACCGTTTCGTCCTTAAAGGGTAAATCGGTTTCTTCGCCCGCGGCTGCCTCGATTTCGGAGCCGGTGGAAGTGCTCCCGCTGTCTTTGTTCGCGGAGCCGAGCGCGTAAGCCGCGCCGATACCGCCTACCGCCAGTATCGCGCAAAGCGCGACGCAAATAATATTTTTAATCAGCTTATTCATTTTTCGTACCTCCGTTGCCTATCTTTGTCATGCCGAGCGTCGTTTTGCGTATTACGCCGTCAAACAGCATAAACGCGGCGGGCAGAATGAGTATTACCAAAAGCATACTTATTATCGCGCCCCTCGCCATAAGCATACACATTGAACTGATTATGTCGATATCCGAATAAAGCGCTACGCCGAAGGTCGCCGCGAAAAGCCCCATTCCCGAAACTATTATCGAGGGTATCGACGTGCGAAGCGCGGTGACGACCGCTTCTTTTTTAATTGCTCCGTTTATGCGTTCGGTCTTGTATCGCGTAGTCATGAGTATAGCGTAATCGACCGTCGCGCCGAGCTGTATCGTGCTTATACAAATCGGGGTTATGAACATAAGCGAATTACCGAGATAATGTTCAAGACCTATGTTTATGAATATTCCGAGTTCGATTATCGAAATCAGAATTATCGGAAGCGAAATACTCTTTTCGACCAGCATTATGATAACGAATATCGCCGCTACCGAAATCACCGTAACTACCGTAAAATCACGGTCGGTTGTTTCAATAAGGTCCTTCATGCAGGGCGCTTCGCCGATGAGTTTACCGCTTTTATCGTATTTCTTTATTACCTTTTTCAGCGAGTCTATCTGTTCGTTTACCTCGTCGCTTGAAGCCCGGTAGCGCGAATTTATGAGCAGAAGCTCGTAACGGTCGCTTTTAAGCATCGAGGTAACGCTTTCGGGCAGTATCTCCTGCGGTACGCGCGAGCCGATGACCGACTCAAGCCCCAAAACGTATTTGACGCCGTCGACTTTTTCCATTTCGTTCATCATTTGACTGACCGTTTTCGCGGGAAGCTTGGCGTCGACCAACACCATGTGGGTTGAGGCAATATCGAAATCCTCTTGCAGTTTTGAGTTGGATATAACGTAGTTCATATCCTCCGGCAGACATTGACCGATATCGTAGTAAACCTCGTCGTTTGCCTTTTTGTAGCCGTCAAGCGCCGGGATAACGAGAATGGCGAAGACAATGAGAAAGACCGGGAATATTTTTACCAACCCGCGGGCAAGCTTGCCGCCTTTCGGCAATATCGAGCGGTGCCGCGTCTTTTGAAGCGGACGGTCAAGCACGAGAATAAGCGAAGGCAAAACCGTAACGCAACCGATAACGCCGAGGATTACGCCCTTCGCCATAACGATACCGAGGTCGCGTCCGAGCGTAAAGCTCATGAAGCAGAGGGCGATAAAGCCTGCCACGGTGGTAATCGAACTGCCGATTACGCTGGTGAGCGTTTCCTTGATAGCTGCCGCCATAGCCTCTTTTTTATCCGGGACACTTTCGCGCTGCTCGTTGTAACTGTGCCACAGGAAAATCGAATAGTCCATTGTTACGGCGAGCTGTAACACCGCGGAAAGCGCCTTGGTTATGTAGGATATTTCGCCGAAAAAGTAATTGGAGCCGAGATTTAAGAGTATCATCGCGCCTATGGAAGCGAGGAACACAAACGGCACTATCCAACCGTCGAGAAGCAATACCATTACAGCCGAGGCGAGCAAAACGGCGAGCGCAACGTAGAGCGGCTCTTCTCTTTCGCAAAGCTCTTTAAGGTCTACTACCAGCGCCGTCATACCCGATACGTAACACTGCTTTGTGCAGACCTTGCGTATCTCCTTTACGGCTTCCATCGTCTTATCGTCCGAAGTGCCGGTGTCGAAGAAGACCGCCATCATGGTC
>JAFZIW010000056.1 GCA_017554125.1 Clostridia bacterium
CGTATAATCAGAGGCGTTAAACACCGACATCATCGACGCCTCGCTCGCGTGAGCTATCCTTATGCGGTTGAGCGCGTAAACGTCGTCAAGACAAATAATGAGTTCGCAAGGGTCTTCGCTTACGTTCTTCCAAAAAGTGCCGTTTTTACCGTCTATAACGTTGGTCGCCGGCTGATTGTCGACGTGTCCCGGTGAAATGATATTTGAATGCTTCGGCAGGATATTTTCAGGTATCGTCCGCTCTATCTTTATAGATTTGACCTTAAAGCCGCAAACATCCGAGCTTACGTTCGCGGTACTCGGAACAAAGGTATAATTCTTGCCGGAAAAATCGTTTTTACTGTAAACGGTGACGGTATACTGATAATAATCGGTTTTTGAAGCCGCCGATTTAAGATTTTCAAGCTTGAAGCCGAGCTTCTCAATGCTTTCCTCGGTATAACTTCCGGCTTCGAGCGTCACACTTTCACCGTTATAATCCGTTTTATCGTAAAGGGTTATCGCTTTTTGCGCGATACTCTTCTCGAAATACTTTTTCATATATTTACCGAAAGCCGAAAGCTTATCGGACGGTTCCTGATTAAGATACGGCCACGCGCCCCACGCCCACGGCGTGATATTTAGTTCATACTTGTCAACGTAGGCGGTCAGCGTATCAAGATAAGACTTATCGTTATCAGAAAGAGAGCGTATAAAGCCGTTTTCCTTTTCGGTAGGTCCGCACTCGCCCACAAGCACGGGGTATTCCAGAATGGTATCGAGCAGATACGTATCCCAGTCCGAAGGCTTTGTGGGATACGGGTGAGTCGAGTACATTATGCCGTTGCCGGTGGTTTCTTTCATAAAATACTTTTCAACGTATTCTTCAACGAAGCCCTCGATATTATTTGGAGCCACCTCTTCGGCAACGCTCTTTGCAAAGTTTCTGAAATTCTTTTCGGTACAAAACGACAGGTCAAAGCTCCAGTTGATACCGGGAATGATACAAACGTTTTTCGCGCCGGTATCGCGTATGGTTTGAAGAATCTTCGGCATACCGCAGGAATTTATGGATATGCTTTCATCCTCGCCCCAGTCGTTTTTGCCGGTGTAGGTCAGCGTACCGCCCTCGTAATACTGCTGCCACGTGCAGGTGGCGGGCTCGTTGAAGAGCTCGAAAATTACGTAGGGATGGTCTTTATACCTTTGAGCGGCGTCCTGCCAAAGCTCGATATCGTCATCATCCGGCAGATAGAAAGAGTGATTGTCAAGTATTACGTATTTACCCGCGGAGGAAACCACGTCGATAACGTGGTCCGCCAAGGCGCGGTACGCGTCTTTATTCGCGCCGAACCAGAGCTTCGGCGTTATCGGGTAACGTATGGCGTTAGAGCCCCAGTCTTCAAGCGCGATTTTAAGCGCAGCGTCAACCTGACCTTGACAGTTATCCGACCAGGAAGTATACGGAATATTAAGTCCGATAAGTCTTACCGATTCACCAGACTTTGTCACAAGTTGATTACCCTGCGTATAGAGGGTGGCGTCATCCGGTAAAGCGCTGTCCGCGGGTTCGGCGGACACGGCAAATACCGACACTATCAGCGCCGCCATTATAATAATTGCAAATACTCTTTTCATAACTTCCTCCGATTCAGCGTATCATTTAAGACCTGTATGCGCCATTGTTTCCGTCATGCTGCTTTGCGAAATAATAAAGATTACTATGGGAGGTACAAGCAGTATTACCGCAACTGCGGAGCTCGCGCCGGCGCGAGCCAAACCGCCCGAAGAAATACTGCTGAGCACCGACGGCAGTGGTTTAAGACTTTCATCGTATATGTAGGAAACGCCAGTCGCGTTCCAGAACGACTGGAATGTGAAAATTATCAGCGTAAGCCACGCCGGTTTTACCGACGGCATCGCTATTCTGAAAAAGATTTTATACTCGCTCGCGCCGTCTATTCTCGCCGCTTCCAATACCGAATCGGGAATGGCGGTCTGCATAAACTGCATCATAAGGAATACGCCGAACGTGCCCGCGAGGGGCGGAAGCAGCATCGACCAATACGTATCTATCATAGACAGCTTCGATATTATCATATACTGTGCCACGCCGGTAACTTCGGGTCTGAAAAGCAACGCCCATATTATAAGAAGCGATATCGCCGTTTTTGCCGGGAATTTATGCTTTGAAAGCGGAAAAGCCGCCATTGACGCGATTATTACGTAAACGAACGTACCCACGCCCGCAATAAAGAAGCTGTTGAACAAATATCTTGAGAGCGGGACCCAAAGATTCTGACAAAGCAGGTATACCTGAATATAATTGTCAAATGTGGGACGTTTTACGAAAAACTTGGGAGGATACGCAAATATCTCATCAAACGGTTTTATTGACTGAATAACCGAATAAACAATGGGTAAAGCCATAAAGGCGCCCACAATTATAAGGAAAAGAAATATCATCAGCGTTCCGCCGAAGGACCTCGACAGTTTAACTTTGCTTTTCGCGCGTTTACGGAACAGTTTGAGCGCCATGGTTTCACCCCTTTCTACGAAAAAATCAGGAAATCTTACTTAAAAGCTTTTTAATTGCTATCCAGGTTACGAGCATTATTCCGAACAGAACTACCGCCAAAGCCGACGCATATCCCATTTCAAAACGGATAGTACCGTAATCGAGCATATGAAGCAGTAACGTATGTGTGGAATAATTCGAGCTCGGGAAGCCGGTTATCGCGGCATTTGCGTAACCTACCGCGAAAGCTCCGGAAATCGACATTACCGCGCCGAAAAGCAGCTGCGGCCCCATCTGAGGTATGGTTATGTACCAAAGCTCTTCAAAACGGTTTCTCACGCCGTCTATCGCCGCCGCTTCAAAATAACTGCGGTCAAGCGCGTTAAAGCCGGCGACAAACGCCAGGAATCCGCTTCCGAGACTCATCCAAATTATAACTACGAGCACGACCGAAACGTTATAGGAAGAATCGGTAAGCCACTGTATCGGGTCGTTTATTATTCCCATCTTTATAAGAGAACTGTTTACAAGTCCTTTTGAATCGCCGCTGAATATAAACGTCCAAATGTAGTAAATGTTTCCCGAAAGCGTCGGCGCGTACATGATAAGCACCAACAGCCACCTGAAAACGTGATTCATTTCATTTATAAGCCACGCGATTACGAAGCTTAAAATATATCCGATAGGACCTGTTATAAGCGCGAATACAAGCGTGTTTTTAAGCGCTTTAACGAAAATATCGTCCTCCAAAAACATTCGTATATAGTTATCAAAGCCGACAAACTTCGGCATTTGAAGCATATTAAACGAAGTAAAGCTTAAAACTATGGAAGAAATTATGGGGATAACGATGAAAACCGTAAAAAGAAGCAGAAACGGAGCCAACAGTATATAACTCGCCCGCGCGTTCCAGATTTGTTTTTTCATCGGTATTGCATACGCATCTTTTTTCTTTGCGAGCCGCATTTAATCTCCCCCTTTCAAAAATTTGCCTTTATCATTCAAGGTCGAACTCCACGCGCTTACGCGTGATTTCCGCGTTCATATCCTTATTGTAAATATTCAGCGCGCGAACGGGATTTTCTTCCTCATCTACAACTAACCTGAATGCGTTTGTAAGACAGCGTGAAATGAAATAGTTGCCCGGTATCTGCGGAATATCGGTAACCGCCGCCCATTGCGATTTAAGCGTTTCCGACTCGGATTTAGTCCAACCGATACTGTCGAACGCCTCAATATTGGCGGTATCGTATCTGGCGGCGACGCCGAGCGTGGCTTCAAGCTGTGTGCCGTACGACGCCTGAGCCGCCGAATCGGTCCACCATTTAACAAACTCCCATGCCTGTTCTTTTACCTTACACTGGTCCAATATAACCGAAGCGGTGCCGGAAGCCGTTTCGCAACGGTCTATACTGCCGTCGGTCTTCGGCGTACCCGGTATCGGTACCATTTTCCAAAGTCCCCTGATTTCAGGCGCGGCGGAATAAAGCTGGTTATAAGTGACGTAATTCATTATTCCTATCGGCATTTCACCGCTTCTGAAACGATTGTAAAAATCGAACGACCGCGACAGACCGTACTTGCTGTAAAGATCGGTCCAGTCGGTGAAAGCGTCATAGGCGACTTTGGTATTGAATTCCGTTTTATTAAGGTCGCTGTTATAATAACTTCCGCCGTTTTGCAGTAAGAGCTTATCAAAGAACGAAATACCCGACGAAATACCGGCGTTAAGAGAATTAGTCTCCAAAACTCCCATTTCGAGATTACTCTTCTGTAAAATTTCAATTACGCGGTAAAAGTCTTCCCACGTTTCCGGCGGGTCGAGCCCCAACTCCTCAAAAATATCCGTCCGGTAAAACAGCATATCGTAATTCTGCGTTTCAGGAACCGCGTAGGTTCCGCCGTTATACTTATACGGTATCCACGCGGAATCAAAGAATCTGCCGTAAACGTCAGAGAATCCGCTCATTTCCGACAAATCGGCGAGCGCGCCGCGCATCGCAAGATTTATCGGCGTATCCTTAGGCGTAAACAAAGCAACGTCCGGTCCCTTACCCGCGAGCGTCGCCTGAACGAGCGTTGAGGACGACGTACCGGCGGCGGTTGAAACGAGGCTTAATGAAACCGATATGCCGGTTTGCGGAGTAAAATCGTTATCGATAAGGTTTTTAAGTATTTGCGCCTGGTCTCTGCCGTTTGATATCCAGACCTTTATGGTTGTAGTTCCCTTTCCGTCGTTTGAAGAGCTGATAGAGTTATAATCTTCCACAAACGAAGCAAGGAAGCCTTTTACGCTGTATGCCATAAACTCGAAAAAGCCCGCGCTCGCACTCGGCAGTTCACTGTTGGCGGAAACGATTATGTAATCGAGTTCAAGCGGTTGCGTGCTCAGCGTCAGAAGGACCGAGCCCATTGACTCTATGGTACTCTTAAAAGCCGAAACCCGCTCTTGTATTTCAAGCGGTTTATCTAAAAACTCGTCAAGCATGGTCTTCATTTCAAGGATGATAGACGCTTCCGAGCCGCCGGTGCCGGTAATATCCACTATCTGAGAATAAAGGTCGTCAAGCTCATTACGCACCGACTTGATATTATCCATCAAATCGGGGATGGATTCTTCAAGGTAGTAAGTTCTGTATATATCCGGCGTTGTGCCGGTAACCATAATTATACTTCTGTAAATGGCGTTAAGATCGAGAACGCTGTCGGAAATGCCTTTAAGCACCGCGCCCATCTCGCCCGCCGAAACTTCAAGCGAAAGCGTATGTTCGCCTTTACTGAGGTTAAATAGATACGGGTCGCCGCTTTTATTCGATACGGTTTTCATATACCAGTTAAGCGCATAGGGGAAATATACGTTTTTCGCCTCTTTGAACGGTATTTCACCGTCAATACGCAGCGTTCTGCTCGAGTTTATCCCCTGCTGATAATTCTGACGCGCCTTGAAGGTTATCGAATACCAGCCGTCCTCGGGAACTTTAACCTTCCAGCTTATCCACTGACCCTGCTGCGCCCAGTTGGACTGACCTATCGTGTTATATCTTATTTTTGAATAATGGCTCGGGCTGGTTGCGGGTGAAGACCTGTCATAGGTCGGATAAAGCATCGAAGAAGATTTTTCAAAAGAATTCTCGGCTTCTATTTTTATAAGGGTTTTATCGCTTTCTACCGCGCCTTTACTGTAATCTTTATACGATTTGAGCGTTTCGGGTTTTACAAGCGATATTTTTGAGATAAGCACGTCTTCCTCGGAATACTTTAAGGTCAATTTATGTACGCCCTCCGAGGAGAAATAGAATTCATAGGGGTCGTTATAGTATCCGTCCGAGTTCAAAAGACGCATTCTGTTTATGCGGTTGACCTCCACCTGCGAAGGACGGATATCGTTGCCCGCCCTGTCGCGGGTTATGTCGCCGGAATCTTTGAAAACTCTCGGCAATGATACGGACGCCGCCTCGTTAAACGGCAGGTTGCCGTCTATGTAAAGCGAAAAAACAATATTTTTCATTTTGCCGCCTTCGGCAAGATAAACGATTTCGATATTGTAAGCCCCCGCCTCTTTGACGTCAAGACTGTACGTAATAGCCTCGTTTTCATCGGAAAGCTCGCAATACTCGGTTCCCTGACGGGTCACCGATTTAAGACCCTCCGTAACGTCCGCAACGGTAAGCACGACCGGCGTATCGGGATTCGGCGCGGTATCGAAAGATTTACGGTATACATCGTAATCATCGACGCCTTCCGTTTTCTCGGGCAAATTAAGAGCATCAAGCACACTACCGTTATTCTGCGTTTCCGCGGCTTCGCCGTCAGCGCACGCACCGAACGTATATACCGCGAGCAATAAAACCGCCAACAGCGCGATAATAATTCTTGAGTTGAATATGCTTTTCATAACGCTCTCACCCCTCTTTCAAAATACTATTTCGCTTTTAACCGTTTCTCTTTTTGAGAAATTCCTTAAAGTATACGCCCCAAAACTCGGTGGGCTCAAAATTTTCAAGGTCTTTGATAAGCGACGGGCCCGCCTCATGGTGGAAATCCCACGCCGTTATATGATAATTGTTTTTCTCTACCCAATTAAGCAAACGCGGTACCCATTTATCACTCGGCTCACGCTGCGGTCCCTCGTAAACCTTTACGTTTTCGCCGTAATGTCCGCATTCGCCGATAATTATGGGATATTTATCGTTGACAACGTCGACGAGCTCATCCCAGTTATCAAGCTTTTTCCAGGGGTACTCATGAGAATCGAGTATAACGCCGTTTCCGCCCCTGTCGTCTATAACGTAGCCTTTTGCCACGCCGTCCAACTCGTAACCCCAGTCAAGACCGGCTACTATTACGATATTATTCGCTTTGCACGCCCTGACGGTATCGACCATTTTTTGAAGTCCCGGCGACTGAAAGGTTATTTTCTCTAAAACCGGCTCGCCCGACTCATCGCGCATTATCTGATTGCCTATATTCTGAGGCGCGTATTCGACGGTTATCTCGCCGCCGTTTAACCAACAGTCCCACGATACCTTAAATGGCTCATTGAAGATGCCGAAAAGCACGTTCGGGTGATTACCGTAACGCCTTGCCATCTCTTTCCAGAAAACAAGACTGTTCATATCGGGCATATTGCCGCTTATGAATTCGCCCCACGAGCCGCAGTTACTGCGGTGCAGGTCGAGAATTATGTATTTGTTTCTCGCGGCTATTTCGGTAACGATAGTATCTACTATCTCACGGTAGCGTTCGCCGGTTTCATCTACGCCGACCTGGTCGCCGCCGAAGCCGAACCACCTATCCTGCGATAACGGCAAGCGAATGATGTTGGCATTCCACCTGTCAAGCGCGACCTTAACCGTGGGGATAAGCTTTTCGGGATTTGAAAGCCATTCGAGCGAAGCACAGTTAACGCCGGTAAGCAAAACCTTTTCGCCTTTTTTATTAAGCACCTTATTTCCTTCAACGTGAAGTTCGGACAGAGCATTTTCTTTTCTGTAAGCTTCGAGCATTATTTCTCCCCCAGTATTTTCAGATTCGATTCAATCAGTTCACAGCGCTGCTTTACGCAGTCGTTTGAACGAAGAGCGTCTTGCGGAGTATTGAATATGTAATCACTCAAACGCTCAACCGTCGTCCTTGCTACGTGAGTGCGCGTATCGGACGAGGCATAGTAAATATAAATCTCGCCTTCCTCATTAACGACCGCGCCGTTTGAGAATACAACGTTTGAAACGTCGCCGACGCGCTCTTTTCCGTAAGGCGCTATCAGATAACCGCCGGGATTCGCTATCACCTTGAACGGGTCGTTAAGGTCGGTGGCGAACGCGTAAAGCACGTATCTGAGCCCCGCCGCCGTATTGCGAACGCCGTGAGCAATATGAAGCCAACCCTTTTCGGTCTTTATCGGAACTATACCCGAGCCGTTCTTTTCCTCGGTTATCGTATGATACACGCGCGCGTTAATGAGGCGTTCTTCTTTTACCTCAGGCGAATCTATGTCATCACAGAGCCCGAGGCAAATACCGCCGCCGCTTCCCGCTTCTATAAATCCGTCCTGCGGGCGGGTATAAAAAGCATACTTGCCGTTTATCAGCTCCGGGTGAAGCACGCAATTACGCTGATACTTCGAGGAAGATTTCAGATTCGGAAGGCGCTCCCAGTTTTTGAGGTCCTTTGTTCTGACTATTCCCGCCTGAGCCGCCGCCGCGGATAAATCGTCTATTTCCTTTTCCTTGCTCTCACTGCAAAAAACGCCGTAAATCCAACCGTCACTGTGCTTTGTAAGGCGCATATCGTAAACGTTTGTTTCCTCCGGGCAGGTATCGGGCAATATAACGGGATAATCCCAAAAGCGGAAACCGTCTACCGGACTGTCGCTCTGCGCCACCGCGAAAAACGACTTTCGGTCATTTCCCTCTACGCGAGCCACGAGATAATACTTGCCTTCGTGGTAAAGCGCGCCGCTGTTGAATACGGCGTTGACGCCGAGCCGCTCCTCAAAGAAAGGATTGGCAGCGGGGTCAAAATCATATTTCCAAAACGGCGGAACGTGGTCGCGGGTCAATACGGGATAATCGTATCTTTCATACACGCCGTTGTAAAAATCCGCCGTACGGTTCTTACGCGCAATAAGCGTTTCGTATTTTTCGACAACCTGTTTTTGAAGTTCAGTCAGCATTGATAATTCTCCTAAAAACGTTTAAGCTTACACCCTTTTCAAAAGCAAAAAGGACACAACTTTGCAAATTACACGTATATAATACCATTTATGCGTGTTCACCGCTATCTGCTTTTTAATACACTTTTTCTGTTTTTAATCATTTATGTTAAAAAAACGAAAATTTATCGCAAATTTTCAAAAATATGGAATTATCTCTGCGATTTTGCTTTGTTTTGGTAAAAAAACACTTCAAATATCCAAAAATTTTCATAGTTTTTATTGAAATATCGTAAAAAAAGGTTTATAATGTTTCAAGAAACGAAAATCATTTTATTTTGTTTTTGAGTTTTATTTTCCCGGGAAATACATTCATATTAAAAATCGGCAACTTTGGAGTGATGACTTATCGAGCAAATCATATACGACAAAGACTATATGGATATGGAACTCGGAATGGCGTTCAGATTCTTGAACAACAATACGGTTTTGACCGAAAAACACCGTCATAATTATTATGAATATTTCATAATAACCGACGGTTCCATTATTCATGAGATAAACGGCAAGACGTATGAGCTGAAAGCCGGCGATATGGTTTTCATACGTCCAGATGATTACCACCGTTACCGCCTGAACAAGGAGACGGGATGCAACGTAATAAACATAAGCTTCCGCGCCCTGCATTTCGACGCCGTATGCGAATACTTCAACCGCCACCCTGTTCTGCTCAAAATGCTTGAAAGCGAAGAAGCGCCGGTCGTTTCGCTGACTACCGCAAAGTTGAATTTGCTTAAAAAACGGCATTCAAAACTAAACCTCGCGGGCAGCAAGGATAATCTGACCGTAATACTCAAATCTCTGCTGGTAGAGGTCTTCTCATACTTCATACTTGAATACGAAGCATTCCGTAACAATTCGGCGGACAGATATCTTGAAAGCGTACTGTCGCAAATGAATACACCCGAAAATATTTATGAGGGACTGCCCGCGCTGATACGTCTTTCGGGTTTCAGCCACGGTCACCTTTGCAGAATAATGAAGCAGAAATACAATATTACGCCTATTCGGTACATTACAAATCTCCGCCTTGAATACGCCGCGAATCTGCTCGCGACTACCAATTATGATATTTTAGCCATTTCAATAAACATAGGCATTTCGTCACTCAGCCACTTTATAACGATATTTAAGGAAAAATACGGGATGCCACCCTCAAAATACCGGACGCAGCACAATAACATTCTCACATGGAACTGAAAAAAAGCGAAGCACCGCGGTGCTTCGCTTTTTTATATCAATTCTCAAATATCCGTTTGAATTCTTCAAGTTTCTTTTTCGCGTTTTGCTCGGTGTCTGAGCGAACGCAGTAATAAAACTTGCATTTCGGTTCGGTTCCGCTCGGTCTTACCGCCACGAAGCTGCCGTCCTCAAATTCATAATGTAAAACGTTTGATTTCACAAAGCCTTCTTTTGGCGTATTGAAATCGGTAATCTTTACGACCTTGCTTCCCGCCGCTTCGCGCACGGGGTTGTTACGCAGATTTTCGAGAATGCCAGCGATTTTTTTGGCGCCGTCTTCACCGCTTAAAGTGACTGAAGTGAGCGAATCGAGGAAATAGCCGTATTTTTCAAAGATTTCATTTAATACGTCTATCAGGGTTTTGCCCTGCTTTTTATAGTAATCCGCCGCTTCGCAAAACATCAGCGATGCCTGAACGGCGTCCTTATCTCTGACAAAATCGCCGATAAGGCATCCGTAGCTTTCCTCATATCCAAACACGAACTTTTTATCGCCCGCAAGTTCGTGTTTTTTGATTTTTTCGCCGATAAACTTAAAGCCAGTAAGCGTTTTTTCAACGCTGACGCCGAAGCTCTGCGCGATTCTGTCGCCGAGTGTCGACGTAACGACGGTATTTACCATAAGAGCGTTATCGGGTATCATATTCCGCTCGCTCATGCGCGAAAGAACGTAATAAAGTATAACCGCGCCCGACTGATTTCCCGTCATAAGCCGGTAGCTTCCGCCGCAGTTTATTACCGCGCCCAAACGGTCACAGTCCGGGTCGGTCGCAATGGCGATATCGGCGCCGTTTTCCTTTAACAGTTCTATTGCCGCCTCGTATGCCTCCGGCATTTCGGGATTCGGGTTTTTGGTGTTTGAGAATTCGGTATCCGGAAAGCATTGGCTCTCAACCGGAATAACGCTGTAACCGGCGCGGCTTAAAACAGTTCTGACGGGGATATTGCCCGTACCGTGTTGAGGTGTGTAGACGAC
>JAFZIW010000057.1 GCA_017554125.1 Clostridia bacterium
ATAGGCGTTCTTGTGGCGTGCATGGTAATAATAGGTCTTTTCCTGCTTATTTCCAAAAACGCTTCCCGCGCTCTCGGCGCGGTCGAGCGTCAGAACGTCGCGCTCGTATACATGAAAGATTACACCTGGGCGTATTTAGGCGGTGAGGTCGAGCCTGCCAAGGAGGGCGGCGACGAGAACGGCATCCTGCCCGAGTCCTACGTTATACACGACGAGGAAGAAGCAAAAGAGTTTTGCGAGCAAATAAGCAAACTCGGTAACGTCGAAGAAGTAGTATACATTCCCCGTGAAGAGGGTCTCGAAAGCGTCAAAGAGAATATGAAAGAAAAAGGTATGTACGTTGAAGAGGTCTTAAACGAGGAATACGGCAATCCGCTTTCCGACGCCGCAAAGGTCGTCATGAAGGATATGAGCAAATTCGACGAAACGATAGAGGCAATAGAAAAAATGGATGCGACCGCCTCTATTGAGGCAAAGGGTGAGCTTGCCGACAGTATTTTCCTCGTCAAGCGCGGTCTGTCGATAGGCGCGATATGGATATTCGCAATACTGCTTGTAATATCGTTTGTCGTCGTCTCAAACACCATAAGGATAACGATGTACAGCCGCAAGCTTGAAATAAGCATAATGAAGGCGGTCGGCGCAACCGACGCATTCGTTCGCATACCGTTTGTTATCGAAGGAATGTTCATAGGGCTGATATCCGCGATAATAGCGGAGGGCTTGCTCTATTTCTGCTATAAAGTGGCAACCGAAACGTTGCTTAAAAAATTACCGCGTATGTCGATAGTGAATTACCGCGACGTGGCGCTTCCGATGTTCGGAATATTTGTTGCGATAGGGCTTTTTGCCGGCGTTATCTGCAGCTTTTTCATGATAAGAAAATATCTGCGTCGTGAGGGCAGCGAGTTTTCTGCCATATAAAATTATTTGATACGGAAAAACACACCGAAATCGAAAGAATGATTTACGGAGGTAATTATGGGTAAGATAAGAAATATGACGGTTGCGGCTGTTATGTGTGCCGTTATGCTGTTTTTGACCGGAGTTCATACGACCGGTCTTACGACCGCGCAAAAAAACGCTATTAACAATAAAATATCCAACTATCAGGCGGAAAACAGAAAACTCGCAAACGAGATAGCAAAGCTTAAAAAAGAAAAAAACCAGCAAAGCGCCATACTTGACGCCTTACAGAAGAAGATAGCCAATACCCAGTCTATCATTAACGCCTACAACGCGGAAATCGACCGTATCAACGGCGTTATTGCCGAGAATAAGAACACCATCACCGCGAAGCAGGCGGAAATAGAACAGGATAAGCTCGATTATAAAAAGCGTCTGCGCGCGATTTACATGAGCAACTGGGACAGCGACCTTAAAATATTGCTCGGCGCGAAAACCTTTACCGAATACCTCGAGCTTTCGCAGTTGACCGATGCCGTAAGTCAGAATGATAAGAAGTTGATCGACCGTCTTAAATCTGAAATTGAGCAGCTTAACGTTATTATCGAAGAAAACAACAAGCTGCTAAGTGAACAGGTTGAGCTTAAAGAGGAAATCAAAAAACAGCAGGACGAGCTGAAAGAGCAACAGGCGGAAGCCACCGCGATTTATAACGAGATAAATAAGCAGGTAAGCGCAGATACGAAAGAAATTTCCGCAAACGAGGCGGAGATAGCGAAGCTTAAAAAACAGCTTGAAGCCGAAGTTACGAAAAAGGGTAACGCCGCGTCAACGTTTATTAACCCGAACACCGGGTTTATGTGGCCGGTAGCGGGCTATTACGGTATTTCAAGTCCGTTCGGTCAGCGCAGAAGCGGCTTCCACAGCGGTATGGATATATCGGGCGGCGGCATTTCGGGCAGACCGATCCTCGCCATTGCCGACGGTGAGGTTTACATGGTGAATAAATCATGGACGCCGTCACAGGGCAGGAGCGGATATGCGAGCTACGGCAATTTCTGCGCGATAAATCACGGTACCATGACCATAAAGGGCTCTTCCGCGAAATACGTCGCTTTCTACGCTCACGCCACGAGTATCATAGTGTCCGTGGGTCAGAAGGTAAAACAGGGTCAGGTTTTAGGCTACGTCGGTACGACGGGTAATTCCACCGGTCCCCACCTGCATATAGGTATACAGAAAAACGGTTCCTGGGTTAATCCTTATCCGCTTTTGAGGGGATAATCTTCAATATGAAAACCAAGATTATAAGGTACGTTTCGCTCTGCCTTGTTCTCGTATGGATGGGTGTGATTTTCGCCTTTTCCGCTCAGGAGGATAAGAAGTCAAGCGAGGTCAGCCGCGGCGTTGTCGTGCGCGTGGCGGAGGTAACGTATCCCCATTACGATAGGCTTGACGAGGCGGCGAAAACGAAAGTAGTGGATAAATACTATATTCCCGTGCGAAAAGCGGCTCATTTCTCGGAATTTTTCGTTTTAGGCGCGCTTTTGACGGTGTTTTTAGCCACTTTTCCCGGTCTTAACGCAAAATTCAAGTTTTTAATCGCTTCGGTCACCGGTATTCTTTACGCGATAAGCGACGAGGCACATCAGATTTTCGTATCCGGCAGGGCTTGCAGGATACTTGACGTGCTTATAGATTCCGCGGGCGTTTTGCTCGCCGCGGGGATAGGCGTTTTAATAATTATCAGATTCAGAGGTGCAAAAAGTGAACGACAGAAACCCGAAGCATGAATATCTGTTTAAGGGCATAACCGCGTTTTTAGTTATCGCGGCTTGTGTCCTGTTTGCTTTTTTGATTTTCAAAATCAGCGCGATACTGAGGGTCATCGGAAAGATATTCAGCGTGCTCGAGCCGATAGTTTTCGGTCTTGTCATAGCGTATCTTGTAAACCCGATGGTCAATTTTTTTGATAAGCATATATCTAAAATAACGCTCCATAGGGCAAAAAATAAAAAAACCGCTTTGCGCGTCGCGGATTTTGTCAGCGTAATAATAAGCATTCTTATATTTGCCGGCATAATCGTTGGTCTTTTCTGGCTGGTTATCCCTCAACTTATCGACAGTATAACCGATTTTGTAAAAACCTTCCCGAAAAAACTCGATTCGATAAACGCGTGGAGCGACAGCTTCCTGAAAGAAAATAAAAACCTGAAAAGCGTATTTGATTCGGTTGTAAGCTACGAAAAGAACTGGCTTTCAAACGACCTATCCGGCTTTGTCTCCAACGCGGCGGGCAGTCTGGCTTCGGGCGTGTGGAGCGTGGTCAATTTCTTCAAGAATTTCCTGCTCGGTCTGATTTTCGCCATATATCTGCTCTGTAACAAAGAAAAAATGCTTAATCAGAGCAAAAAGATGATGTTTGCCCTGTTCAGCGATAAAACGGTGGGGCGTATTCTTTCTTGGCTCTCAAAGAGCCATAAGGTGTTCAGCGGCTTTATCAACGGCAAACTGCTCGATTCGCTTATTATCGGCGTACTTTGCTTTATCGGCACGCTTATAATGGGGACGCCGTACTATATGCTCGTATCCGTTATAATCGGCGTGACCAATATCATCCCGGTATTCGGTCCGTATATCGGCGGCATACCCTGCGTTATACTCGTTGCGATAACAAATCCGCTTAAAGGACTTTATTTCGCGTTGTTCATAATATTCTTGCAAATGCTCGACGGCAACTTTATCGGTCCGAAGATACTCGGGGATAAAACGGGTCTTTCAAACTTCTGGGTAATGTTTGCGATAGTTGTCGGCGGCGGACTTTTCGGCGTTATCGGTATGCTTGTGGGCGTTCCGGCGTTCGCGGTTATTTACTATGCTTTTACCCTGTTTGTAAATTACCGCTTAAAGAAGAAAAATATGTCCACAAACAGCAACGATTACAGCCGCGAAGCTCTCGAAAACGCGTCGGAATCAAAGGAGGAAGAAAATGCGTAAGAAAAAACTGATAGCGCAAAACCTCGAGCTTTTCGACCAAATAGAGAGCCTGCGCGCCGCGGTTGCCGAAAAGGATAAAAAAATCGGCGAACTCGAAAGCAGAATAAACGCGCTTAAAAGCCAACCTAAGGCGGAGGTAGCGCCGCGCGACGTGCCGCTTAAAAGGCTGGAAGAAAAGGTTACCGGCAATACCGTTTACGGGCGGGATATAGAGTACGCTTCCGAAGTGATAGGCAAGCTCGTGATAGAATCGGCGTCGGGCAGTAACCGTCTTACCTCGGGCGGCAGTACCGAACACAGGGAGCTTGTAAATCTTCTGCTCGGTAAGACCGAGGTCGCAAAGGCGGAGATACTGTCGGTAGTGTCCGAAAATATAAGCTTTGAGGAAAAGAAAGAGAAAATCGACGCGGCGGCGGCAGAGGCGCTCGATTATTTTAACAGTATACTGGCGCAGCTTAATACATAATTTATTTTTGCAAAAACGGCAAAACCATTTTGCGCGGCTTGTTGCCGCGTATCGTTTTTTCGGTGGGAGATATGAGCAAAAAAGAAAAACAAAACGGCGGTCTTATAAAAACGCTTTTTGCAAGCGTAAGAGAGTATAAGAAACCGTCAATACTTACGCTGATATTTATCGTGGGTGAGGTTGTAATCGAATGCTTCATCCCGTTTATAACGGCAAAACTTGTAAACAACATTAAAAGCGGGGTCAGTTTGTCCGAGCTTCTCAAAACCGGGCTTACGCTGATTTTGCTGGCGCTTCTTTCGCTCGCCTGCGGCGGTATCGCCGGCGTTACCTGCGCAAAGGCGTCGGCGGGTTTTTCAAAGAATCTGCGAAGCGACGTTTTTTCGCGTATACAGACCTATACTTTTTCAAATATCGATAAGTTTTCGTCCTCTTCGCTCGTAACGCGCCTTACGACCGATATCACGAATATACAAATGTCTTATATGATGCTTATCCGTATAGCGATAAGAAGCCCGCTTATGTTTGTTTTTGCGATAGTTATGGCGTATATAATGGGCGGCAGTCTGGCGTTTACCTTCGTAATCGTGGTACCGATACTTATTTTCGGGCTTGTCATGATTGCCAAATTCGCCATGCCGGCGTTCAGAAGCGTTTTCAGAAAATACGATAAGTTAAACGAGTCGATAGAGGAAAACGTGCGTGGAATGCGGGTCGTCAAGGGCTTTTCGCGCGAGGAATATGAAAAGAAAAAGTTTTATAACGCGGCGGAGAATATCCGTAAAGACTTTGTAAAAGCCGAGCGTATAGTGGCGCTCAACAACCCGATAATGCAGTTGTGCGTCTACTTTAATATGGTGTTTGTTCTCATAGTAGGCTCAAAACTCATTATCGAAAACAAAGGCTCGGTTATCGACGTGGGTCAGATATCCGCGATGCTCACCTACGGTATGCAGATACTCATGAGCCTTATGATGCTTTCGATGATTTACGTTATGCTTACCATGTCCGCCGAATCAGCAAAGCGCGTTTGCGAGGTGCTTTCCACCTCGCCCGAAATCGTTAACCCCGAAAACCCGGTAACAGAGGTTAAAAACGGCGACGTTGATTTTAACAACGTAAGCTTTAAGTATTCAAAGGACGCCAAACTTTTCGCCGTAAAGGATATTGATATCCATATAAAATCGGGTCAGACCGTGGGCATTATCGGCGGCACCGGCACCGGTAAGTCCTCGCTCGTTCAGCTTATTCCAAGGCTCTATGACGTAACTGTTGGCAGTGTATGCGTCGGCGGCGTCGACGTTAAAGATTACGATATTGCCACGCTTCGTGACAGCGTCGCCATGGTGCTTCAAAAGAATCAGCTCTTTTCCGGCACGATAAAAGAAAATATCCGTTGGGGTGACCGAAACGCCACCGACGAAGAGATAATCGCCGCCTGCAAGCTGGCTCAGGCGGATGATTTCATCCGCTCTTTCCCCGACGGGTACGATACTCATATAGAACAGGGCGGCGCCAACGTGTCGGGCGGTCAGAAACAGCGTATCTGTATAGCCCGCGCGCTTATAAAAAAGCCTAAAATACTCATTCTCGACGATTCGACAAGCGCCGTTGATACCTACACCGACGCCAGGATAAGAGAAGGGTTCAAAAACTATATACCCAAGACTACCAAAATCATTATCGCCCAGCGCATTTCGTCGGTACAGGACGCCGACGTGATAATCGTGCTTGACGGCGGCACGGTAGTCGATTCCGGTAACCACGTCGAACTGCTCAAACGCTGTGATATCTACCGCGAAGTGTACGAACAGCAGATAAGCGGAGGTGAGAAGGATGCCTGAAAAGAATCGCGCTCCGCAGGGTCCGCGCGGTCCGCGCGGCGCGCCGGGCGGAATTAAAATAGACGGCGCGGTGCTTAAAAGAATAATAAAAATGCTTTTTAAGAGCTTTCCGGTTCTCGTGCCGCTTACCATGGCGTGTATAATATTCTCTTCGGTGACCGCCGCGGCTCCCGCCGTATTCCAACAGCAGGTCTTAGCAGATATAGAAAAGTTTTATACCTCGGGCGACTGGAACAGCGCGGCGCAGGTGATTTTGCCCAAAGTCGGTCTGCTGATAGCTTTTTATACGCTTTCAATGGCTTCCATTACGCTTTATACTCAGCTTATGGCGTTTATAACGCAGGGATTTCTTCATAAAATGCGTGTAAAGATGTTTGACGGTATGCAGAATCTGCCGGTTAAATATTTCGATACCCATAAACACGGCGAGATAATGAGTTACTATACCAACGATATAGATACCCTGCGCGAGCTTGTCTCCCGCGCGCTTCCCACGCTTTTGCAGGCGTCGATGGTTGTAATCAGCGTATTCTCCGTAATGATTTATTACAGTGCGATTATGACGCTTGTCGTGCTGCTCGGCGTTGCGGCGATGTTCTTTGTGACAAAGGTTGTTGGCGGCGGCTCGGCGAAATACTTTATGCGCCAGCAAAAATCGGTCGCCAAAACCGAGGGCTTTATTCAGGAAATGATGAGCGGTCAAAAGGTAATAAAGGTATTTAATCACGAGGAAGAATGCAAGACGGATTTCGGCAAGGTGAACGAAGAACTCTGTAACGACAGTTACCGCGCCCACGCGTACGCCAACATTTTAGGACCTATTATTCAGAACATAGGTAACGTGCTTTACGTTGTGATAGCGACTGTCGGCGGCGTGTTTGTCATAAACCGTGTGCCGAGATTCGGTATATCTTCGTTTTTCATCGCCGGTACCGCCCTTATCACGATAGATATTATGATTCCGTTTCTCAATATGTCAAAGCAGTTCGCGGGCAACGTAAATCAGCTTTCACAGCAGATAAACGTAATCGCAATGGGACTTGCGGGCGCGAAGCGGATATTTGACGTTATGGATGAAACTCCCGAGGTGGATAACGGATACGTTACCCTCGTAAACGTTGAAACCGGCGAGGACGGCGCCTTAAAGGAAACCGACAAACGCACCGGCAAATGGGCGTGGCGGCATCCTCACGGCGACGGAACGGTCACCTATACCGAGCTTAAAGGCGACGTGACCATGGAACACGTCGATTTCTCCTACGTCGAGGGGAAACCGGTCCTCTTTGACGTTTCGGTTTACGCCAATCCCGGGCAGAAGGTCGCTTTTGTCGGCGCGACCGGCGCGGGGAAGACCACCATTACCAACCTTATAAACCGATTCTACGATATTGCCGACGGCAAAATACGCTACGACGGTATAAACATAAACAAAATCAAAAAGAGCGACCTGCGCCGCTCGCTCGGTATCGTTTTGCAGGATACAAACCTGTTTACCGGAAGCGTTCTCGACAATATCCGGTACGGCAGACTTGACGCCACCGATGAGGAATGTATCGCCGCGGCGAAGCTTGTCGGCGCCGACGATTTTATTACAAGACTGCCCGAAGGCTACGATACCGCGCTTACGAATAACGGCGCGAATCTTTCACAGGGTCAGCGTCAGCTTATCGCCATAGCGCGCGCCGCCGTCGCCGACCCGCCGGTCATGATACTCGACGAGGCGACCTCCTCTATCGATACCCGTACCGAGGCGATAGTTCAAAAGGGTATGGATAAGCTTATGGAATCGCGCACCGTTTTCGTTATAGCCCACAGGCTTTCAACCGTTAAAAACAGCGACGTTATAATGGTTCTCGACCACGGAAAGATAATCGAGCGCGGCTCGCATGAAAAGCTTATCGCCGATAA
>JAFZIW010000058.1 GCA_017554125.1 Clostridia bacterium
AAGCGAATCCCTACCGCGGGAGCGGTAGGGATTTTCTGGATGTAAAAAACCGGTATTTGAGTTTTCTCACCGCATAACAAAAGCATTAAAACGGGGACTAACCCTAAAATCGGCTAGAGCGCTCGCTGTTGTCACAGACAATAAAAAATTACGAGCCGCCGCAAAAGCGGCAACCCGTAATATGGTCGAGGTGACAGGACTTGAACCTGCGGCATCCAGTTCCCAAAACTGGCGCGCTACCAACTGCGCTACACCTCGATAATTTATATTGAATTGTTGTTCAAAAACCGTTGTTTCAATAGCGTTTTGGCAACCCACCTTGCGGTGCCCAAAAGTTGCTTTCCGCTTGGAGCGCGGGCAACTTTTGACCGCTGCGCTTCGACCTGCTCGCTTCACCGTCCACCGGACGCGCTCGCGGTCTCACCCAAAACCGGCGCGTACGACTGCGCTACACCTCGCTGATTTATCGGCTTAATGCGACATCGGTTATTATACCGAAACCGGCTTGCTTTGTCAAGCGATTATTAAATTATGGAATAACGCACTTTTATTTCGGCAAAAATAGGAAATAAAGGAGTGTTTGAAATGAGTAAAAGAGGATTTATAAGGGTTTTACTGTTTTTCAGCGCGGCGGTGCTTATCGCTTTCGGTATGTACGCCAAGGAAACGCGGAAAAGCGGGCGATACAGGCAAATTATCGAAAATAATTACGCCGGCGCGTTTGATGAACTGAGTTCAAGTCTTAATGATATTTCAACGAATCTCGTAAAAATCACCTATGTATCAACGCCGAAACAAATGGCTACCTATGCAAGCGAAATATACAGTCAGGCACAGCTTGCGAAAGGCGCGCTTTACAAGTTGCCTACGGGTGAAAATGATTTATCAACGGTTTATAAGTTTCTGTCGCAGGTCGGTAATTATACGCTTTCGGTTTCAAAGGACGTTATAACCGGCAAAGATATAACCGATAAGCAACGCAACGAACTGAAAAGTCTCTCCGGCGCGGCAAAAGTGATTACCGAGGCTATCGAGCAGAGTTATATGGATTATAACAACCCGGAATACTGGGCGAACGAGATAGAGGGAAAAATCAAAGATTCTCTTGAAGAAAAGAATCTCGGTTCATCACTTGGCGAGCTTGAAAGCAATCTGTCAGATTATCCGACGCTTATTTACGACGGTCCCTATTCCGATCATATTCTTGAAAAAAATCCGCTTATGACGGCAAACGCCAGGGAGTATTCGCAAAGCGAAGCCGAAGAGGTCGCGGTTGCGACAACGGGCGACAAAGACCTTGAATATACCGGTATGCAAAACGGGAAAATCGACTGTTACCGTTTCGGCAGCGCAGGTGTAACGGTTACGGTAAGCAAAATGGGCGGTTACGTAGTTTATATGCGGAAATCGCGCAACGTCGGCGACCATGAGTTAAGCTATGATAAAATGATTTCAAAAGCAAAGCAGTATCTTGAAAAAATAGGGTTTACTAACATGGTCGATACCTATTATTTCACCGATTCGGGTATTTGCGTTATAAATTTCGCATATCTTGACGGTCAGACGGTATGTTATACCGATTTGATTAAAGTAGGCGTGGCGGTGGATAACGGAGAAATAATGTTACTTGAAACAGTCGGATATCTGACAAACCATACTTTACGCGCTTTTGAAAGCCTTACCGTTACAGCGGATGAGGCGCGAAGCGCGGTCAGTGAACTGCTTACGGTTGAGAATACCGCGATAGCCCTTATCCCGACAAACGGCGGCGGGGAAGTGCGATGCTATGAATTCGCCTGTAAAGATGAGGACGGCGCGGATATAATGATATACGTCAACGCAAAGAATCTTGACGTTGAGCAAATTTATATCCTCCTCAAAACCGACGGAGGAACGCTTGTGAAATAGTATTGACAGTAGTTGTAAAATATGTTAAAACAGTATTGAAAATTCAGCGTTTTAACAAAGGAGGGCGCAAATCGCCGTTAAACGGGCATTGATTATCGCGCCGTAAAACTATGAAAGAGATTAAACACATTTTTGAGCCCAACCCGCTCGCTTGCGGTCAGGCGGTGGTAGCAATGCTTACCGGCGCTGACGTAACTGAAATAATGCGCCTTGCCGGCACCGAGCGTGAAACCACTCTTGCCGATATGAGAAGACTGCTTTCACATTTCGGGTTGTCGCTGTCGAGTGAAAGAGTTCAGGCACAGGATATTTCGGAGCTTCCCGATATGGCGGTTTTAAGCCTTGAAACGCCACGTTGCTGGCACTGGTCACTCTATTACGGCGGTAAGGTTTACGACCCCGAACACGGCGTGCTTGACGGTTTTCCGATATCAAACAGAAAATACTTTTGGGAAGTCAGACAGACTGAAAACTAAAAGGCGTGTATCCGTTTTGGATACACGCCTTTTCGGCAGGGGGAATTTTATTCGGTTCTCAGGGCGATTACCGGGTCTTTCTTTGCCGCTATGCGCGAGGGAATAAGACCGGCTATAAAGGTCAGCAGAACACTTATAATTACGAGAGTAATACCTCCGGCGGCAGGCAACACAGCCAACCCGCCGATACCGGTAATAGCCTTGATAATGGCGTTTATCGGAATGAGGAGTAAAAGCGTTATGCCGATACCGATAGCTCCGGCGAAGAGACCTATGATTATCGTTTCGGCATTGAACACGTTTGAAATATCGTGCTTTGAAGCGCCCATTGCGCGAAGAATACCGATTTCTTTTGTGCGTTCAAGTACCGAAATGTAGGTTATAATGCCTATCATTATCGAAGATACGATTAGCGAAATGCTGACAAACGCTATAAGTATATAGCTTATTGCGTTAATTATTGTCGTTACCGAAGAAAGCATAAGACCGATATAATCGGTATAGCTTATGCGGTCCGGTTCTTCTTCGTGGCTGTTGTAATCGTCTATAATATCCGAAATAGTTTCCTTAGCGTTAAAGTCTTTCGGGTAGATGCTGATACGGCTCGGCTTTGAAAGGTCAGATATTCCGATTTTTTCACAGTTGCTTTCGTAGGTCGATAAACTGAGACCCGCTTTAAGCTGACTCTCAAATTTTGAAATAATCTGTTTTTCTGTATATCCTTCCGCCTGCATCGACGCTATATATTCGCCGTATTTTTCCGCCGATTCCTGCGGAAGGGTGGAGATAAAGGCGTTAAGGTCATCCATTGTGTACTCGGTATCGGTCGCAAAGGGACGTCCCGTAAATATGTCGATATCCGGATGTTCATTTTGCTGTTTTGCTATATCGGTATCGTTTATTTCGTTTATGACGTCGGTCATAAGTGAGCTTAAATATCCGACGCTGCCGCTTGCCGCGGTGTTTGCTGAATTACTGTCCGCTTTAAGAATACCTACGACTTTTACCTCGCGTGACTTTTCGAGCATATCGTGGATATACAGTTCATCCTCGCTCATATCCTGCCAAAGTCCCGTTGTTTCGTCAAACTTGAAATAATCGGTATTAAGCAGGAGCTTAAAACGGAGTCCGAGTATATCGTCGAACGTATAACTGGTTTCGGTTGGCTTTTCGAGCTTCTCGCCGTTCTGAGCCTTCTTTATCATTTCGGAGAGTTCGGTTGCGTCTTTAAGACCTAACGAATAAAGCGCGTAATCGCTGATACGGTTGTTTTTATCAACTATAACGACAACCTCGTTAGAATTTTCAGGCATTGAACCCGCCAAAACCTCATACTGTTTTTCGAGTAATTCTTTATTGTCAAGCAGTTCCTGCCATACGTTGTTATCGTTAGTTGTGGCGGATGTCGAATAAGGCGTGCTTCCCTGGGTGAACCCGAGCATTTCAAGTATTCCGCTCGGATTTACGCGGTAACCTTCGGGAGTGTAAATATTGAGCGTCGTTCTGTATGAATATTTTATATCAGAACAGTAATCCCTGATATCGCTTTTATCGCTTTCAATATACTCCTTGAACTTTTGGAGATTATTCATCCTTGAACCGTTTATCATTGAAGTCATCATTTCGGTCATGATGTTGTTTGAGTATATTTTATCGTTGCTGTGACCCGGCATTTCTTTTTTGTTATCGAGCAATTCGGCAATTGTATTGCTTAAATCGATACCGTTTTGTTCAATGACGATCGGGTAACTCGAAAGCGTATCCTCTTCAACGCGGTTAATGTACGCGTTTACGCCGCTTGAAAGCGAGAGAATAAGGGCAATACCGATTATTCCTATCGAGCCGGCAAACGCCGTCAGAATAGTTCTCGCTTTTTTGGTCATAAGATTATTGACGGAGAGAGAAAACGCGGTAAGCCACGACATAGACGGCTTTTTGACCTTAACGGGCGTTTCGTTTACTTCCGGAACGGTGAACGGGTCGGTATCATCGGTGATTTTGCCGTCTAAAAGGTTTACAATTCTTGTTGAATAGCTGTTTGCGAGATCGGGGTTATGCGTAACCATTATTACGAGGCGGTCCCGGGCGATTTCTTTTAACAGGTCCATTATCTGTATGCTGGTTTCACTGTCAAGCGCGCCGGTGGGTTCATCCGCAAGAAGTATTTTCGGGTTGTTTACCAAAGCGCGGGCTATCGCCACTCTTTGCATCTGACCGCCGGATAACTGATTCGGTTTCTTGTTTAGCTGGTCGGAAAGTCCGACGCGTTCCAAAACCTCTTTCGCGCGTCTTCTGCGTTCGGCGCGTTTCACGCCGGAAAGCGTAAGCGACAGTTCAACGTTTTTAAGTACGCTCTGGTGTGGAATGAGATTGTAGCTCTGGAATACGAAACCGACGGTATGGTTTCTGTAAGTGTTCCAGTCCTTATCGCGATACTTTTTGGTTGAAACGCCGGATATTTCCAAATCGCCGCTTTCATACCGGTCAAGACCGCCGATTATGTTTAACAGGGTGGTTTTTCCGCAACCGGACGGACCGAGCACGGATACAAACTCACTGTCCCTGAAAGCGATACTCACGTTGTCGAGCGCCGTAACGGCGGTATCGCCGGTTTTGTAAATTTTCGTAATGTTTTTAAGTTCAAGCATAATAAATCTCCGTCACATTTTATGATATTATTATACCATTACTGCTGAATGAATTTGTTAAATAATTAAAAACATTTGCCAAATCAGAAGAACAGTGTTATAATAATTCGTTGTAACTAAATCGGGAGGGGTGGTTGCTGTGAAAAAACCGTTTAACTGGTTCTGCGTTTTTATAACCGCGGTTATTTTAGTATTCGCCTTTCTTTTTATTAGAGCCCCCAAAGATTTTGTCAACACTATTGACGAAATGGTTGACGGTGAACAGGTCGTAAAGGATATCAGGAATTACGAGCTTAACATGACGTCGATTGTTTATGCGGAAAACAGCTCCGGCGAATGGGTTGAGTATCAGCGTCTCCACGGTGAAGAAAACCGCATTTGGGTCGATATTGAAAATATACCTCAAAAGCTCATTGACGCGTTTATAGCCATTGAAGACCAAAGATTTTACGAGCATAACGGCGTTGACTGGAAACGTACCGGTTCGGCATTCCTGAATTATCTGCCTTTTGTTAATATTTACGATTCCGATCAGGGCGGTTCCACAATAACTCAACAGTTGATTAAAAATATTACCGATGACCGTGATAAAGACGCTTCCCGTAAATTGAGAGAAATCGGGCGGGCTATTATTGTTGAAAACAAACTCACCAAAAGAGAAATTCTTGAAGCCTACCTTAATACTATTTCGCTCGGAAACGGAATATGCGGCGTTCAGGTCGCGGCAAATTACTATTTCAATAAAGACGTTTCGGAATTAACCTATGCCGAATGCGCCTCAATAGCCTCAATAACCAAAAACCCCTCAAAATACAACCCGGATACAAATCCCGAGAATAACCGTTCAAGGCGGAAGTACGTGCTTGATAAAATGCTCGAACTCGGCACTATTAAACAGTCCGATTACGAAACGGCGGTAAAGAGTGACGTTACTGTTAACAACGCACAGCAGAAAAGCTTTGAGTTGCCGATAAATAACTATTTTATCGATGCGCTCATAGGTGAGGTTTCGGAAGATTTGGCAGCGGCGCAAGGCATTTCCGTTGAGACGGCGACACGCCGTCTTTATAACGGCGGATATAAGATATATGCCACCGTGGATTCGGACATTCAGGAAAAGATGGAAAACGTATACAAGCAGGTAGACACCTACTTTCCTTTGAAATCGCGCACCGACAGGGAAACCACTATGCAGGCGGCGATGACGATTCTTGATTATGAGGGTAATATAAAAGGCGTTGTCGGCGGCGTCGGTGAAAAAACCGTTAACAGAGGTCTTAACCGCGCGATGGAATCTCCACGTCAGCCCGGCTCTACAATGAAACCGCTCGGCGTTTATGCGTTAGCTATTGACAGGGGAATAGTCGCATATTCAAGCGTTGTTAAGGATAAGCCGGTGCCGAATTATTACGGCGGCGGTAGGGAAGGTCCACGCGAGTGGTACGGCGAATACGAAGGCCGTATAACGCTTCGTCGCGCTATTTCACATTCGGCGAATACAATACCGGTCCAGTTGATAAGCAAAATAGGTCTCGAAGAGTCCTACGCTTTTTTGAAAAACGATTTGAATCTTTCATATCTTACCGACGTTGATATAAACCCCGCCTCTTTGGCGATAGGCGGGTGTCAGTACGGTATAACTACGACACAGTCCGCCGCCGCTTACGCTATTTTCGGAAATCACGGCGTTTATTATGAACCGAAAACCTATGTCAAGGTTCTCGACGCGGAAGATAACGTTATTCTTTCGCGTAAATCGGGTAAACAGGTATTGAAGCCGGAGTCGGCGGATATTATGAATAAACTGCTCCAAGGCGTTATATACGATCCGGGCGGTACCGGATATATGCTTTCAAGATACAGCAATATGCGCGCTTATGCCAAGACGGGTACTTCCTCGGAAGCAAACGATTCATGGGTGGTCGGCGGCACTCCGTATTATGTCGGAAGCGTATGGTGCGGTTTTGACAAACCCGAGAATATGTGGAACACATCCTATTCCGCGGTTGTATGGAAGGCGGTAATGTCCGCGGTTCATGAAGAACTCGAAACTAAGCAATTTGAAATGAGCGAGGATATACCGATGGCACGATTCTGTACGTTTTCGGGTCTTCGCGCCGGCTCGTCGTGTGAAAACACGGAATGGGGATATTGCGTCCCCGACGTTTATTATAAATACTGCGACGGCGTTCACATAGACGAGGATGAGGAAAAGGAAAAAGAAGAAAAGGCAAAGGCGGAAAAAGAGAAAGCCGAAAAAGAAAAAGCCAACTCCTCAAAAGCCAAAACTTCATCCGATACTTCGTCCGGTACCGGAAGCGACAACTCCTCAGATGCTTCATCCGGTCAGAATGATTCATCCGATACTTCATCCGGTACGTCGTCGGATACTTCTTCGGGCGGAACGTCGCCTGACGATACGTCACATAACTGATTAAAGAAAAACGCGCCCCCGGCACAAGCCGGGGGCGTAAGCATATCAACGCCGTTTATTCGGAATCGGTTTTGGATTTATCTATGGTATTCATAATCTTTTTCTCGTTATACAATGCAAGAATTATTGCGCCGAGAACACAAAACGCAACAGCGACAAACGCAACGAAGGTAAGACCGAGTTTTGAAGCGGTAATTTCATTTGAGGTTTTATCCTGCTTAGTACCGATTATAGCAAGCGAGGTAAACACCAGCATTGCTATTGACTGTCCCCATTTCATTGCAAACGTACGCGCCGCAAAGAACATACCCTCTCTGTTTTCGCCGGTTTCAATACCGTCGGCTTCGGATATGTCGGCAACAATGGACTGCGGTATTATACCGAGCAGAGCCATCGGGAACGCGGCAACTACACAGATGAGAACGCCGTAAATCACGCCGGGTAAGGAAATATACCTTATCATCGCCGTAATCAAGTAGGCGAGCGAAAGACCGAGAAAACCGGTAATGGTAAGGCTCTTTTTGCCGAATTTTTTTACAAGACCCGATACAAACGGATAGAAAACGGCACTGAGCACGGTCATCCCGCCCATAAATATCATGGTATAGCTTTCGTCGAGGTTCATCGATACTTTAACGAAGAAGGGAAGACCGGTCTGGAAGAGAGTAAGACCTATCCAGTACATGATATCAGAACCGGCGAAAACGCGGAAATCTCTGTTCTTGAAAGTGGCGGCAAGCGATTTGAATGCGTTGGTATTCGAGGGTTTGGTATCAACAAATTCTTTTTCGTTTAACAGAAACGTCGGTATCAGCATAGCTATACAGGCAAAAACGGCGATTACGATAAAGCAGATACGGTAACTCCAGTTAAAGCCGACGGCGCCTCTGAGCATTCCGGCAAACAGGAAGGGCGTATACGCGACAAGCGTGCCGGCAAAGAACGTCAGCGATATAGCGGTCGAAATAAACATCCTGTCATCCTGTGTTTTTCCGAACTCGGAAATAAGGGCGTTATACGGTGTGCAGTACATAGTCATAAATAAATAGAAGAGCAATATGAATACCAAAATCCATACGACGTTTATACTGCTGATTTTATCAACCGGCGCGCAGAAAAGCAGAACGGTTATAACCGAAAGCGGAATTGCCGCTTTCTGCATAAACGGTATTCTTCTGCCGCGCTTATTTGTGCTTTTGTCGCTCAGGTTTGCAATAAGAGGGTCAGTGACGGCGTCAAAAATCCGGCTTATCGCGGTAATTATTCCCAAAATGGTCAAGAAGCCGAAAACAACAAGACCGGGTGTTATAAACTGTGTCGCGCCGTCTTTCAGGTCTTTTGCGGTAGGAAGATAAAACGTTACGAACCATGCGGTGATAAGACCGCTTAACATCGACCAGCCGAGCTGTCCTATCGCGAAGATAATCATTTGCTTTTTAGTCAGTCTTTTCATGGTGATTTGAAATATTACGTCTGAATAATATTTCCCTCCTGTTCAAAATTCTACGGTATCGCCTCAGACGGCGATATGAATACTAACCGAAAAAAGATATCATTTTATGTTGGTTAGAGAGGTTTCCTTCTGGATTACGTCATGTGCGCCGCCCTCAACAATACTAGTGGCGGAAACAAGGGTGAGCTTTGCTTTCTTTCTGAAATCTTCCAAATCAAGCGCGCCGCAGTTGCACATAGTTGATTTGATTTTACTTAGCGACATTTGTACGTTATCTTTAAGCGAGCCTGCGTAGGGAACGTATGAATCAACGCCTTCTTCAAATGATAACTTTTTATCGCCGCCCATATCGTATCTTTGCCAGTTGCGCGCGCGGTTTGAGCCCTCGCCCCAGTATTCTTTATAATAATTACCGCCAATTGAAACGCGGTTTGTGGGGCTTTCGTCAAAACGGGCAAAGTATCTGCCAAGCATTAAGAAATCCGCACCCATGGCAAGAGCCAGGGTCATATGGTGGTCGTATACAATACCGCCGTCAGAGCAAACCGGTACGTAAATTCCGGTTTCCTTAAAGTATTCGTCGCGGGCGTGGCAAACGTCAATAAGCGCCGTCGCCTGACCTCTTCCGATACCTTTGGTCTCACGGGTAATACATATTGAACCGCCGCCGATACCGACCTTTACGAAGTCCGCGCCGCAGTCTGCTAAAAATCTGAAGCCTTCGCCGTCAACAACGTTTCCCGCACCGACTTTAACCGAATCGCCGTAACGTTCTCTTATCCAGCTAATAGTTCTGTTCTGCCATTCGCTGAACCCTTCGGACGAGTCAATGCAAAGCACGTCGGCGCCCGCTTCGATAAGCGCCGGGACGCGTTCCTCATAATCGCGTGTGTTTATGCCGGCGCCTACAACATATCGCTTGTGTTCGTCAAGCAGTTCGTTAGGATTCTCCTTGTGAGCGTCGTAATCCTTGCGGAAAACGAAATATTTGAGGTTGCCGTATTTATCAACTATCGGCAGGGAATTGAGCTTATGTTCCCATATAATATCGTTTGCTTGCTTTAAGGTGGTATCTTCATCGGCAGTTATGAGTTTTTCGAGCGGCGTCATAAATTCGGTTACTTTAAGTGAGGTTTCCATTCGGCTTACCCTGTAATCGCGGCTCGTTACGATACCGAGAAGTTTGCCGTTTGCGGAGGCGTCAGAGGTTATGGCGATCGTGGAATGACCGTTCTTTTCCTTAATTCGTATTACGTCCGCGAGCGTATCCTCGGGCGAAAGGTTTGAATCGCTGACAACAAACCCCGCCTTATACGATTTAGCCCTTGAAACCATGGCGGCTTCGTCTTCGACTGACTGTGAGCCGTAAATAAAAGAAATTCCGCCTTCGCGTGCAAGAGCAACGGCAAGTTTATCGCCGGATACCGACTGCATGATAGCGGATGTCAATGGAATATTCATCGTAATTGCGGGTTTTTCGCCTTTGCGGTATTTTACAAGCGCCGTTTTAAGCGATACGTTGGACGGAATGCAACTTGAAGAAGAATAACCGGGTACAAGCAAATATTCGTTGAACGTGTGTGATGTTTCATTAAAAAAATAAGCCATATTATCGCCTCCGAAAGTTGTTAATTGAATTATATTACTTTATCGGCAATAAGTCAAACATAAAAAAAGATTTCCGGACAATTAGTGCTTGACAAAGAGTATCTGAATATATATAATATCATTTGTGACTGTGGGTCACGGGTGATTTTATGGTGCTTGATTTAAGGCGGATATTCGCAACCGACAATTCGGTACTTGATATCGACGGTTCGCTTGATATGAGCGATGTTGATATCTATTACGGTTTCCCACTCAAAAAACCGGTAAGATATCACGGTACGGTATCCAATAATTCGAGTATCGTAAGTATAAATCTCAATATTGATTTTGAGATTTGCGCGCCCTGTGACCGTTGCGGCGTTTTAGCCTCTGAATGTCACGGCGTTACGATAGATAAATCGCTTGCCGCTTCTTTAGAGAGACAGGAGAGCGACACGATAATCGTCGTACCGGATATGCGGCTCGAAGTGGACGAGTTGGTATATTCAGAGGTGATTCTAAATCTGCCGACCAAGCATTTGTGCAAAGAGGACTGTAAAGGTCTTTGCCCGAAATGCGGTAAGAATCTTAACAAGGGTGATTGCGGTTGCGATTTAAGCGAACCCGACCCGCGTTTTGAGAAACTCAGAGAATTACTGAATGATTGACTTTATGTTTTTAAGGAGGCGCTATTATGGCAGTACCTAAGAGAAAAACTTCTAAAGCAAGAAGAGATAAGAGAAGAAGTAACGTGTGGAAGTTGACCGCTCCCGCTCTTGTTCGTTGCAGCAGTTGCGGTGAATATAAGCGTCCGCACAGACTTTGCCCTGCCTGCGGTAAATACAATAACCGCGAGGTCATTAAGACCGAGGAAAAATAAACTTAAAGGGGGAGGAGGATACAACCTCCTCCTTTTTTCTGCTTAAGACTAAGGAGGTGTCAGTATGTCCGTAATAATCAAAGGTGTGCAGGACGGCAGCGTTGCCGCCGACAGTAAAATAATGCCCGGAGATAAGCTTTTGTCGCTCAACGGCAATGAAATTATGGACGTGCTTGACTACCGGTTTTACCAAAACAACGAAAACGTGATAGCGCTTGTTGAGGATAAACGCGGCAACCTTCAAAAATACCGTTTTATAAAAGAGGAATACGATGAACTCGGTTTTCTTTTTGAAACGTATCTTATGGATGAACAGCATTCTTGCAGAAACAAATGTATCTTTTGCTTTATTGACCAGCTTCCGAAAGGACTTCGGGAGAGCCTCTATTTTAAGGATGACGATTCGAGGCTTTCATTTCTTTTCGGAAACTATATTACGCTGACAAATATTACCGAGCATGAAATCGAGCGCATTATTAAAATGCACATAAGCCCGATTAACATTTCCGTACATACTACGAATCCGGAGCTTCGCGTTAAAATGATGAAAAACAAGAACGCGGGAAAGGTCCTTGAAATCATTAACCGGTTTAATGACGCCGCGATAGCTATGAACAGTCAACTTGTGCTTTGTTCCGGTTATAACGACGGCGAGGAACTTGAAAAAACGCTTGCCGACCTTACGAAACTCGAAAATATGAAATGTATCGCCGCGGTGCCGGTAGGACTGACGAAATACCGTGAGGGTTTGTGCGAAATTACCCCTTTTAACAAAGAAAGCGCCGGAAACGCGCTTGATATTATTGATAAATACGGCGATAAATGCGTTGAAATTTACGGTGAGAGACGTGTTTACGCCTCGGATGAATTCTATTTGCTTTCCGGAAGAGAAATGCCTGACGCTTCGTTTTACGGCGATTTTCTGCAACTCGAAAACGGCGTCGGACTCTGGGCTCTGTTGAAATCGGAGGCGGAAGACGCGGTTGAGGATATCGACGCTTTTCCGTCAGAGAGAAAAATCAGTCTTGTGACCGGTGTGGCGGCGTATGATTTGATACGTTACATTTGTGACCTTTGCGAAAAAAAGTTCACCGGTCTTAAATGCAACGTATATGCCGTCAGAAACGATTTTTTCGGTGAGAGAATAACGGTAAGCGGTCTTGTTACCGCGACTGATATTATAAAGCAACTCAAAGACGCCGATTTGGGCGAGGAGTTGCTAATACCCGCCTCAATGCTACGCAAGCAAAGGGATATGTTTTTGGACAGCGTAACCGTCGAGGAATTATCCGAGGCGCTCGGCATACCCGTAAGATATACGGAAAACGACGGCTACGATTTGATCAACTGTATTTTGAACAGGAGTGAAAATAATGGCTAAACCGATTGTTGCCATAGTAGGCAGACCGAACGTCGGCAAATCTACTCTTTTTAACAAGTTAATAGGCAAACGGCTTTCCATTGTCGACGATACTCCCGGCGTTACGCGGGACAGAATCTACGGCGACGCTGAGTGGCGCGGAAGAAAAATCATGCTTGTTGATACCGGCGGAATCGAGCCGAAAACCGATGATATACTGCTTGCCGGTATGCGCGCACAGGCGCAGCTCGCTATCGAAACCGCCTCGGTAATCGTTATGGTGGTCGACTTGAAATCTGGCGTTACCGCGAACGATTCCGAAATTGCCGCAATGCTTCAAAAAAGCGGCAAACCGGTGGTTTTATGCGTTAATAAATGCGACGGTCTCGGTGATACTCCGGCTGAATTTTACGAATTCTATAACCTCGGACTTGGCGACCCGGTAGCCGTATCCTCGGTTCACGGTCACGGTACCGGCGATTTGCTTGACGCGGTTTTTGAAAACTTAACCGAAACGAATACCGGCGACGATGATCCCGACGTAATTAACGTCGCCGTAATCGGTAAGCCTAACGCGGGTAAATCATCGCTTGTAAATAAGATTTGCGGCGAAGAGAGGTCTCTTGTTTCCGAAATCGCCGGCACAACGCGCGACGCGATAGATACCTTTATTGAAAACAAATTCGGAAAGTACAATATGATAGACACCGCCGGTCTGCGCCGTAACAGCCGTATTGACGATAAAATTGAAAAGTACAGTGTGTTAAGAGCAAAAATGGCTATTGAACGCGCGGATGTTTGTGTTATAATGATAGATGGGACAGACGGCTTTACCGAACAGGATTCCAAGGTCGCGGGTCTCGCGCTTGAACAGGGTAAAGCCTGTATTATCGCCGTAAACAAATGGGATATTGTCGAAAAGAACGGGCAGACAATGGACGTTTACAGAAAACGTCTTATGAACGATTTTTCATTTATGTCCTATGCGCCGATTATCTTTATTTCGGCAAAAACCGGGCAGCGAATCGACAAGCTGTTCGAACTTATCAACTATGTGCGCAATCAGAATACCATGCGCATTTCCACCGGAAAATTAAACGATATACTTGCAGACGCCGTTGCGCGCGTTCAACCCCCGACGGATAAGGGCAAGCGGCTTAAAATATATTACATTACGCAGGCTTCGACCTGCCCGCCGACTTTTGTGTGTTTTTGCAATAACAGTGAGCTGTTTCATTTTTCGTATCAGCGCTATCTTGAAAATCAAATCAGGTCGGTATTCGGGCTTGAAGGTACACCCGTAAGATTTATTATTCGCGAAAGGGGCGAGAAGAATTGATTATTATTCTTGCAATTTCAGCGGTAATTGCGGCGTATTTGCTCGGCAGTATCAACTTTGCCGTTCTCTTTACGCGCGCTTATAAAAACATAGATATACGCGAGCAGGGCAGCGGTAACGCCGGTACGACAAACGTAATGCGCGTCGGCGGCGTTGTCCCGGGTCTGCTTACGTTTTTCGGTGACGCGCTGAAAGGCTTTGCCGCGTGTATGCTGGGCAAAATCGCCTTTGATTACGTCTTTCAAACCTATGATTATACCGTGTTTAACCCGCTTGCCGGGGCGTATATTTGCGGTACGGTCTGTATGTTCGGTCACATTTGCCCGATTTTTTTCGGCTTCAAGGGCGGGAAAGGCGTTGCTACCGCGGTCGGTATTTTCGCGGTATGCTGTCCGATAGCAGCGGTTGCCGGTTTGGTGGCTTTTGCGGCGGTTACGCTTATCAGCAGATACGTTTCATTAGGCTCACTTACGGCAACGATAGTTGTGATAGTACTTGCTACCGTCTTTCCGAGAGAAGATACGCCGACCGTCTTCCAAGTGGTTTGCTGTATAGTTATGGCGTTCATGATATACTTCAAGCACAGAGGCAATATTAAGCGCCTGATTTCGGGCACGGAGAGAAAAGTATAATTACCGGGAGTTCTATATGTCAAAAATTACTGTTTTAGGTACCGGCGGTTGGGGAATCGCTCTTGCAATATCCGCTCATAACGCCGGTCATGATGTATTTATGTGGTCTGCTTTTCAAAGCGAAATTGATTTGCTGACGCAAAAGCGGCAGAACGAAAAACTCCTACCGGGTGTAATTATACCTGATGAGATTGTCTTTTCCGGCGATATCTCTGTGGCGGAAAATTCTGATATTACAATAATCGCGGTTCCTTCCGTTGCAGTCGGTACGGTTGCACAGCAGCTTAAAGGCGTTAAATCACACGGTATAGTAGTTAACGTTGCAAAAGGTTTTGACCCGAAAACAAATTGCAGGCTTTCACAGACGATATCCGATGTTCTGCCGAGCGACTGTATTGTGGTTTTGTCGGGACCGTCGCATGCCGAGGAGGTCGCAAGGTTTATACCGACGACGCTTGTCGCGGCGTCTAACAGTCTTGTCGGTGCCGAAATCGTTCAAAACGCGCTCTCTACCGAGTTTTTGCGCATATATACGTCCGATGACGTAATCGGCGTTGAACTCGGCGGCGCGCTGAAAAACGTCGTGGCGATTTGCGCCGGTATTTGCGATGGGCTCGGTCTCGGCGACAATACCAAAGCCGCCCTCATTACGCGAGGCCTTTCGGAGATGATGCGCCTCGGTGTGTGCATGGGCGCAAACGAGCGTACCTTTTACGGTCTTGCGGGCGTCGGCGATTTGATAGTTACCTGTATGTCGCGTCACAGCCGTAACAACCGATTCGGAAAGCTTGTTGGCTCCGGCGTTCCGGTAAAAGAGGCGCTTGACGCTGTCGGTACCGTCGAAGGTTACTATGCGGCGGACATAATAAACAAGCTCTCAAAAAAATACGGTCTTTCGCTCGCGATTATGGAAGGATGTTATATGATACTGTATCAAAACCTTGACGTTTCCGGCGTCGTTAAGGATTTGATGTTGCGTCCGAGACATAAGGAATAATTGCCGGACGGATTTTCCACTTGAAAATATCTGTGTTTTTTTATATAATATGTTTACGCGGGGGTGTAAACGCTTGAGAAAAATAAATATTACGATTAAAAAGCTCCTCGATTTGTTACATATAAAGCATTGGCATTTAGTTACGGCGTTTCTGATGATTTACGATATCATTGCGGTAAACGCCGGTTACTTTCTTGCGCTTTGGTTCAGATTTGACTGCCGTGTAAGTAACATTCAGGAAATGTATCTTACAAGGTTTATAAAATTTGCTCCGATTTATACCTTGTTCAGCATAGGCGTTTTTCTCTTCTTTAAGCTTTATAACAGTATTTGGCGGTTTGCAAGCTATCGCGAACTTGTACACGTCTTTTTCTCCAGTGTTGTAACGTCGGTTTTCCAAACTGTTTTTATTACGCTTCTGTTTGCCAGAATGCCGATATCATATTATGTTTTCGGCGCGCTGTTCCAGTTTGCTTTCGTCCTTGCAATAAGATTTTCTTACCGGCTTGTTCTGTTGCTCCGCGAAACAAGAAAACCGATATCTAATGACCACAACAACGTTATGATTGTCGGCGCGGGAAGCGCTGGAACCATGATTCTGCGCGATATAAACAGTACCGATAAAATCAACGGTGAAAAGGTTGTTTGTATAGTTGACGATAACAGCAACAAGTGGGGCAGAAGTATCGACGGTGTTCCCATAGTCGGCGGAAGAGAGTCGATTTTCTACAATGTAAAAAAATACGGCGTCGATAAGATTTATATTTCCATTCCGAGCGCCACGGCGCAGGAGCGACGCGATATTTTAAGTATATGTAACGAAACGGGTTGTGAAATCAAGAGCTTGCCCGGCGTTTATCAGTTACTGCGCGGTGATGTTTCGGCAAGCAACCTTAAAAAGGTTACGGTAGAGGACCTGCTTGGGCGTGACCCGATAAATATTCAGAACGAAAATACTTTCGGTTACATAAAAGGGAATACCGTGCTTGTTACCGGAGGCGGCGGTTCAATAGGCAGTGAGCTTTGCCGTCAGATAGCGGCTCATAACCCCAAAAAACTGCTGATTCTCGATATTTACGAAAATAACGCTTACGATATTCAGCAAGAACTCAAACACAATTTCCCGGAACTTGACCTTGACGTGCTTATCGGTTCTGTCCGCGACAGCCGCAGACTTGATAACGTTTTTTCAAAATATCATCCCGATATCGTTTATCACGCGGCGGCGCACAAGCACGTTCCGCTTATGGAGGACAGTCCGTGCGAGTCGATAAAGAATAACGTTGTAGGTACATATAAGACGGCTTACGCCGCGGTAAAATACGGCTGTAAGCGCTTTATACTCATAAGTACGGACAAGGCGGTTAACCCGACCAATATCATGGGCGCGAGCAAACGCCTTTGTGAAATGGTTATACAGTCTTTTTCAAAACTGCTCACCGAGGACAGGTCTTTTGAAATTTATCCGCTTTATGAGCATTACGATGAATTCTTCGATGAGAATAAAGTCGGGCTTAAAGCCACGGTAAAAACGGAGTTTGTCGCCGTGCGTTTCGGTAACGTTCTCGGAAGCAACGGCTCGGTCGTTCCGAAATTCAAAAAGCAGATTGAGGCGGGCGGACCGGTTACGGTTACCCACCCGGATATTATCAGGTATTTCATGACGATACCCGAGGCGGTCAGCCTTGTTCTTGAAGCGGGCGCCTACGCCAAGGGCGGCGAGATTTTCGTGCTTGATATGGGCGACCCTGTTAAAATAGTCGACCTTGCGCGTAATCTTATAAGGCTTTCGGGATACGTGCCGGACGTTGATATTAAAATCGAGTATTCGGGGCTTCGCCCGGGCGAAAAGCTTTATGAGGAAAAGCTTATGGATTCGGAGGGACTTGAACGTACCGCAAACGATTTGATTCACGTCTGCAAGCCTGTTGATTTTGACCCGAAAAAACTTATTAAAGACGTTTCAAACCTTATGGACGTTTGCTATAACGAGGACGAAAAAATACGCGAGTACGTTGAAAAAATCGTACCCACGTATCATCCGGTAAATAATTAAGTAAAAAAATCAGGCGCCGCGTAAGCGACGCCTGATTTTTTGCTTATTTGTCCAGTCTTCCGATATAGTAGGGAAGTACAGGCTCGAATTTAACGCCGTAACGGTGAGTGTCGTCGTCGACGGTGTTTTCTATACATTTTACCGTGTAATCGGCGGCGATTGCCGCGGAATCAAACGGATTTTTACCGCCCAGCAGAGCACCGACAAATGCCGAAGCGTAAACGTCGCCCGTACCGTGACTGTTTTTTGAAACCTTTACGTGTTTATAATAACGTTTTGTGCCGTTTTCGTAAACATAAACGCCGGTAGTGCTGCTATCGAAGCTGACTCCGGTAAGTATTACGGTTTTGGCGCCGTTTCTTACCAACGCGTCAATTATACCGTTAATGTAATCTTCATCGTAGGTTTCTTTGTAATCGGTATCGGTAAGTAAGCAGGCTTCGGTTATGTTGGGTAGGATTATATCGGCACTGTACACAAGCGTTTTCATTTCTTCAACAAACGCTTTATCAAATCCGTAATAAAGCTTGCCGTAATCCGCCATAGCCGGGTCGACGATTTTTAACAGGTTCTCCTTGCCCAGCGTTTTGAACATATCTTTTACATAGTTTATCTGCGTAGCGCTGCCGAGATATCCGGTGTAAATCGCGTCAAACTTTATGCCTTCCGACTGCCAGTGCGCCGTGATTTTCGGAATCTCATCGGTAAGGTCGCAAACCGTGAAATTTGTAAAACCGCCCGTATGTGTGGAGAGCACTGCCGAGGGCAATATAACAGTTTCGTGACCTGCCGCTGAAAGTATTGGCAGGGCAACGGTAAGCGAGCATTGTCCGAAGCACGAAATATCCTGTACGGTTAAAACTCTTTTGTAACTCATAATATCAACTCCGAAAAAAACTTGAAATTTTTATAAGGTAATTATATAATGTTTTGGTAATGTTAAAATATTCAAAATAGGAGTTTTTTATAAGACCAGATGAAAAACACAATCAATAAGCAGTTAAGCAAACCGGTTTACATTCAGCTTTATGAGCAAATACGTAACGATATTACCGACCGAATACTGAAATACGGCGAAAAACTGCCTTCAAAACGCCTGACCGGCGAAGAACTCGGCATCAGCGTTATTTCGGTTGAGCACGCGTATTCGCTTCTGCTCGACGAAGGATATATCCGTTCGAGCGAGCGTAGCGGATATTTCGTGTGTTACAGCGAATCGGACGTTTATAAGCATCCTTCGTCAAGTCTGCCGCCGCACCGAAGATTTACCGGCGTTCAGCTTGAAAACAATTTTCCTTTTTCCGTTTACGCAAAAACCATGCGCAGGGTTATAAGCGAATACGGTGACGAAATATTGCAAAAATGCAATAACAGCGGGCATATCGAATTCAAAAAGGCAATATGCGATTATCTCGCGAGAAGCCGCGGAATAGAGGTCGACGTTAACAGAATCGTAATCGGTTCGGGCGCCGAGTATTTATACGGAATTATTATTCAAATGCTCGGCAGAGACCGCATATACGCCACCGAAAAACCGTCTTATGAAAAAATTGAGGCGGTATACAGGGCAAACGGCGTTAAATGCGAGCTGCTCGAACTCGGAACGGAGGGAATTAACAGCGTGGCACTCAGTGCAACCGACGCGTCGGTACTGCATATAACGCCTTACAGAAGTTATCCGAGCGGAATAACCGCGAGCGCTTCAAAGAGGCGCGAATATCTTAACTGGGCAAGCGGCGACAAATATATCATCGAGGACGATTTTGAATCTGAATTCAGCGTTATGTCAAAACCTGAGGAAACTCTTTTTTCAATGAGTAAAAATGATAACGTGATATATCTTAACACCTTTTCAAAAACCGTTTCACCGGCGGTGAGAATAGGGTATATGATTTTGCCGGAAAAACTTATCGACGTGTTTGAAAGGCGTGTGGGTTTTTATTCGTGCAGCGTGCCCGTCTTTGAGCAACTTGTACTTGCAAACTTTATTTCAAACGGAGATTTTGAACGACATATAAACCGCGTCAGGCGTAAAAAAAGGAGAGGATGATTCCTCTCCTTTGATTTTGCCTTTAAGGCGGTCAAATCGGTATACCGGTTACATAATCGTCAAAAGCGTCGGTGATTCTAACGTTTATTATCCGCCCTTTGAGGTCTATTTTCTCATTAAGACAAACTCTGGTATAATTCGGCGTGTATCCTTCCGCGACGCCGTTTTTCTCCGCCTCAAATAATACCGGTACAATTTTGCCGACCTGTTTTTTTAAGAATTCGGTTTCAGATTGCTTTGCGGCAATCGCCATGCTTTTAGCGCGTTCGCGCTTAATCGCGTTAATTACCTGATTCGGCATTCGGTCGGCGACGGTGCCGGCTCGTCTTGAATACGCGAAAATGTGGGCGCGGGCAAATTCGATTTTTTTAACAAATTCAACGCTTTTACGGAATTCCTCATCGGTTTCGCCCGCAAATCCGACCATGATGTCGGTGGTGATAGACGCGTCGCTGAATACGTTTCGTATCCTGCTGACCAAATCATAATAAAACGCGGTATCATAGTGGCGGTTCATACGTTTAAGCGTTTCGTCGCAACCCGACTGCAAAGAAAGATGAAACTGCGGGCAGAATTTCTCCTGTACGGAAAGCCTTTGAAGCATTCTGTCGGTAATATGGTCGGGCTCGAGCGAGCCGAGGCGCACCCGTTTTATGCCGCTTACCGAGCATACGGTCTCGACAGCGTCGCATAGGTCATAGTCGGTACCTTGTCCGTAAGCCGACAGGTTTATACCGACAAGCACTATTTCAATATATCCGTTTTCGGCAAGCGCCCGAGCTTCGGCGTTGATACTTTCAAGTGACCTTGACCGTACAAATCCGCGCGCTTTGGGAATTACGCAGTATGAGCAATATCGGTTGCAACCGTCCTCGATTTTCATAAAAGCCCGTGTGCGTTCCGAAAAATCAGTAATAGACGGGCAGTTGTAGGCGTCCTTCTGCCTGTGTTCTTCTACGTTGAAAAGCTTTTCGCTTTCGTAACTGTTTATCGCCATTATCACCGCGGAAATATCGCGGTTACCGATAATAATATCCGCCTCTTTAATACTTTTTGCTTTTTCGGGGAATGCCTGAACCATACACCCGGTAAGAACTATAATCGCGTCGGGGTTGTCTTTTCTTACCCGGTTAATAAGCTGTCGCGTTTTTCGGTCGCTTTCGGCGGTGACGGTACAAGAGTTTACTATTACCGCGTCGGCGGGTGCAAAGTCTCTGGCGGTATTTCCGAGTTTTATAAGCGCTTCTTTCATCGCCTGAGTTTCATATTGGTTTACCTTGCATCCGAGCGTCTTAAAATGAAAGTTCAAGTATTCACCCCCAAAAGAGTTCATTAGGTTTGCGCTTTAACCATTATAAACACAACGCGGTATTTTTTCAACATTTATAATTGTAAAAGTGCAGAAAGTATGTTATAATTACAAAAAATTATGGCGGTGAAAAAATGACGGCAGTAATACTTGTTTTAGCGGCGTTGGTGATTCTGTTTCTGGCGGCGGTTATCGTTTTTTTCTTTTATACCTTTGTCCGCAAGGAAAAGGAATCGCGATTGGTTTTCAAGGACGGCGACAAAAACTATTTCGGTAAGTTTTACGACGCGATATCCGAAGGCGCCGGTTTTATTATGTCACAACAGTATGAGGAACACTGCGTAAAAAGTTATGACGGACTGAAGCTCTACGGCAGATATCTAAAAAACGGTGACAGTAACAAAACGGTTATGCTTTTTCACGGTTACCGTTCGCGCGGTGAAAAAGATTTTTCCGGGTGCTTCAAGTTTTTGAAGGATAGTGGCTTCAACATTCTTCTTGTCGACCAGAGGAGTCACGGGAAAAGCGAAGGCAAAATCATATCGTTCGGCGTAAAGGAAAGCCGAGACGTTATCACCTGGCTTGATTTTCTGCTTAAAACTTACGGCGATAAGGATATATTTATCGAAGGTCTTTCCATGGGCGCGGCGACGGTGCTTTTTTCGACGCGCTTTGATATGCCGGATAACGTTAAAGGCATAATTGCCGACTGCGGTTTTGATTCCCCGGAAAGAATCATTCGCAAAGTGGCAAAACAAAACTTCAAAATCAACGGTTTTTTGATTATGCCGGCGCTTGACGTGTTATGTCGGCTTTTCGGTAAATTCAGCGTGTATGAGGTTTCATCGCAAACGGCGCTTAAAAACTGTAAAAAACCGATACTGTTAATACACGGTACAGGCGATGATTTTGTGCCGTGCGAAATGAGTAAAGCAAGCTTTAACGCGGCAAATGAGCCGAAGTTTATTTGCCTTGTTGATGACGCCGCGCACGGTATGAGTTACCTTGTGGATACGCCGAAGGTTCAGAAGGCGTTTAATGATTTTATCGAATTTTGCGAAAAACGGTAATATTTTCTTGTAATTATGCGTGATGTGTGGTAAAATATTTTAAAGTTTTTTATTTGGGGTGTTTTTGTGAGAGCAGATGGCAAAAAACTGAAAAATATTGATCCAATGTACAAAATAGCGTCTTATGTTATGGATAAGCGCTATGACGCGATGAATATGGTAACTATCGATATACCGTTAGCCCATATTAGCGATTATTTGAAAGAAAAACGCAGTCAGGGTATAAATATAAGTCATATGGCTGTTATACTTTCGGCTTACGTTCGCGTTGTCGCCGAGTTTCCTGAACTTAACCGCTTTTTTGTCAATAAAAAAGCATATTCAAGAAACGAACTTACCGTTTCAATGGTCGTATTAAAGGCGGGTTCGGCGGATAACGGTACAATGTCAAAGATGTACTTTGATAAGAAAAACACAATTTTTGAGGTTAACGATATTATCAATAAATACGTTGATGAAAACCGCAACGCACCGGATAATAACGGTACCGAGAAGCTTATGAAAGTGCTTTTAAGCGTACCGGGACTTATGCCTGCCGGTGTAAAGATAATCAAGTTTATGGATAAACACGGTTTGCTTCCGAAAAGCGTTATCGATATGTCGCCTTTCCACGCGAGCCTGCTTATTTCAAATCTCGCGTCCATAAGAACAAATCATATTTTCCATCATGTATACGAGTTTGGTACGACGAGCATCGGTATTACCATCGGTAATGCACGCGAAATACCCAAGCGCAAGGGTGACGGCATAGTGTTTGAAAGATGCTTGCCGCTCGGCGTCGTTATGGATGAGCGTATTGCCTCGGGCAGTTACTTTGCCATGGCTTTCAGAAAATTGCGTATGTATTTGCGCAACCCCGAACTGCTTGAAGTTCCTGCTGAAATAGTGAACGAAGACCCGGGCCGTTAAAATTGTAATTATTTGTCGTTTTCTGATAATTGAATTCGCGGAGGTATAAAAATGTTAGTATCAGCAAAAGAAATGCTTAACAAAGCGAAAGCCGGCAAGTATGCCGTAGGTCAGTTCAATATCAATAATCTTGAATGGACCAAGGCGATTCTTCTTACCGCCCAGGAGCAGAATTCTCCCGTTATTCTCGGTGTATCCGAGGGCGCGGGAAAGTATATGTGCGGCTTTAAGACTGTGGCGGATATGGTTAAAGCCATGATAGATGAACTTGGTATTACCGTTCCTGTCGCACTGCATCTCGACCACGGCTCGTATGAAGGCGCCAAGAAATGTATCGACGCCGGTTTTTCTTCGATAATGTTTGACGGCTCTCATTATCCTATCGAGGAAAATATCGCCAAAACAAAGGAACTCGTAGGCATTTGCGACCGCCTCGGCTTATCGATAGAGGCGGAAGTCGGCGCCATTGGCGGCGAGGAAGACGGCGTTATCGGCGGCGGTGAGGTTGCTGATCCGCAAGAGTGCAAAATGATAGCCGATTTAGGCGTAACAATGCTTGCGGCGGGTATAGGAAATATTCACGGTAAATACCCGGCAAATTGGGCGGGCCTCAGATTTGATACGCTTGACGCCATTCAAAAACTTACGGGTACCATGCCGCTCGTTCTTCACGGCGGTACCGGCATTCCCGCCGATATGATAAAGAAGGCGATTTCTCTCGGCGTTTCCAAAATTAACGTGAATACCGAATGTCAGTTAGCCTTTGCGGCGGCGACGCGGGAATACATAGAGGCAGGTAAAGACCTTGAGGGTAAGGGCTTTGACCCGCGCAAGCTTTTAGCGCCCGGCGTTGAGGCTATCAAGGCGACGGTTAAAGAAAAGATGGAGCTTTTCGGTTCTGTCAATAAAGCGTAAGATTTTTTCAAGAGCGGAAACCCCGCTCTTGATTTTTTTGCGAAAATATTATACAATACAGTAAAAGATTTTTTGGGAGTTGCTTATGGACGCTTTTTGTGAACAATTAGTACCGATTAAAAAGGGCGCTAAGTTTTATCTCGGTACTTTCGGTCTTTGGTTTGTAGTGCTTTTAATATTTTTGTTTTCGTTTCTTTATCCGCCGCTTATGACGCTTTCGCTTATACTTACCGCCGCGGCGGGTTATGGCGCGTATTACCTTATGGGCTTTCTTTCTAAAGAGTACGAGTATATAATCACAGACGATATTCTCGATATTGATATTATTTACTCAAAGCGTTCGAGAAAGCGTATAGCCTCGCTTAAACTGTCGGAAGTTGAAAGCATCGAAAAATATAACGGCGCGGAGCTTGATAAGAAGCGCTATAAAGGTATTTACATTGCTTGCAATACGGATTTTAAGGATGCGTATAAATTCGTGTTCAGCGGGGATTCCGGTCTTAGAGTCGCTGTCCTTGAACCGAATGAAAAAACGAGACGGGAAATGCTTAAAAGCATACCGAGATTCGTAGGCAACACAGCGTTCAAATAATGCGGAGAGATGTATGAAAGTTTTAACTTCAAATCAAATCAGATTCGCTGAAAAATCGGCCGTAGAACACGGCCTTTTTTCTTATGCGGAACTTATGAAAAAAGCGGGCGGCGCCGTATTTGATGAGATTTTAAGAAGATACGATATCGTCGGCAAAAAAATTCTGATAATCGCGGGTTGCGGCAACAACGGCGGCGACGGGCTTGTAATAGCCGCCAAGTTAAGCGGCGCCGGCGCCTTCGTTACAATGTGTTATCCCGAAGGCAGACCTGATACCGAAACCGCGCGGCAGTTTTCCGCCGCGGTTGAGCGACTGCCCGTTTGCAAAGCGGTTACGGATGATTATGATTTTTATATCGACGCGCTCTTCGGCACGGGCTTTAACCGGCTTTTGTCGCAGGAAACGGCGTATCTTGTCGATAGCGTTAACGCAAGGTCGGGCGTTAAAGTGGCGGTTGATTTGCCGAGCGGCGTTTACTGTGATGGCGGAATGGCTCAAACTGCTTTTAAGGCTGATTTGACTGTTACGTTTATCGGTTATAAACTCTGTCAGCTTTTATCGCCCACGTCCTCGCTTTGCGGTGAAATATGCTTTTGCAGTCTCGATATTTCGACCGAAAATGATTACGCCTATAACATTATTCTTCCGCCGAAGGCGGGAAAATTCGATAAAAACTCCAACAAAGGCACGTTCGGTACAGCTTTGCTTCTCTGCGGCAGTTACGGTATGTGCGGCGCGGAGATTTTAAGTGCGAAGGCGGCGGTAACGAGCGGTGCGGGTATCGTAAAAGCCATTGTTTGCGATAAAAACTATACCGCCTTTACAAGTGCGGTACCTGAGGCTGTGACCGTGCCGGTTGAAACCGCGATGAGCGGCGCGCCAGTTATATACGATAAAACTTTTCTATCGTCGGTATCCGGCGCAAAATCGTTGCTTATCGGATGCGGCCTTGGTCGTTCTGATGAAGCAAGAGCCGCGGTAAAAAAAGCGTTACGTTATACGAATATTCCGGTCGTTATTGACGCGGATGGAATAAATGCGGTGGCTGACGACATAAGTATATTAAAGAACATTGACTCTGATATTATACTTACTCCGCATCCCGGTGAAATGGCAAGACTTCTTAACACGACGGTCGAAGACGTTGAGGCAAACCGGGTGAACTGCGCCAAACGCTTTGCCTGCGATAACGGATGTACCGTTGTCCTCAAAGGCGCCAATACCGTTGTCGCCGCGCCTGACGGTGAGGTGTTTTTCAATATTACCGGCAATTACGGTATGGCAAAAGGCGGCAGCGGGGATGTTTTGAGCGGTATAATAGTCGCGTTGCTTGCAAACGGGTATGACGCGCTTTCCGCTACGCTGACCGCGGTATACGTACACGGAAAAGCGGGGGACGCCGCGGCTGAAAAATACACAAAACGCACTATGACGCCGAGTGATATAATTGAGGAGTTGAAGTTCATTTCATTTTAGTATGAGGTGATACTTTGAAAATCAGGGTCCTAGCCGCCGTTTTTGTGTTTGCCGTTTTGTTTTCGGGATGTAAAAAAGCCGCGCAGTCGCATAATACCGTTCTGACCTCAATATCATTTCGCGCAAACATCAGTTACTATAACGAAAACTATACCGCCGACTGTGTAATCGATAAAGACGGTAATTTGTCCGCGGTTGTAACCGGACCGGAAAACCTCGCCGGGTTGAAATTCAGTTTTATTGATGAAAAATGCGAGGTGAATTTCGGCGATATGAGCGTTTCGGATGAGAGTGTTTATATGCCGGAAAATTCAGCCGTCGGCACGATAAACAAAGTGTTTAAGGAGTGCCAAAACGTCACACCCAAAAAGAGTAAACATAACTTTAAGTTAAAGGGCAGTTGCGACGGCAAAAAGTATACGCTTGATGTTTCGCCGGCGGGATTGCCGATTTCGCTTGACATCCCGGACCTTGGGCTTAAGGTGGATTTCAATAACGTTTCTCTTGTTAATTCAAAAGTCGAAGACTGACCGTCTTCGGCTTTTTTCGTTGACATTTATAATTATTTTTGTTATAATACTATAAATATATTGGGGCGGTATGCCTTGGGAGTTGATGCTTACGGTTTACAGTATGACCGGCTTCGGAAGAAGCAAAACTACTCAGGACGGTTTGGAAATACTTGTCGAAATAAGGTCGGTAAATCACCGCTATTTTGAGTACAGTTCGCGAATTGCCCGTCCTTTCCAGTTTTTAGATGAAAAGATTAAGCAACTTTGTAAGCAGAAAATAACCCGCGGTAAAATCGAGGTCGGCGTATCTGTCGCGGATAACTCCGAAAACGCAGTTACCCTCGAACTCAATGAGGCGTACGCCAACGCGTATATTAAGGCGCTCGAAAATCTTTCAAAAAAGTACAAGCTTAAAAACGATTTGAAACTGTCGACTCTCGCGCGCAACAGCGATTTGTTTACCGTAAAAAAAGCTGAAGCGGATGAAGAGGTATTAACAGAGCTTGTTTGCCGTACCGTAAACGCCGCGCTCGATAACTTCAATTCAATGCGCGCCGCCGAGGGCGAAAAACTGGTGGCCGACGTAACAAGTCGGGCAAATCTTATTCTTGAAATGGTGGCGTCGGTCGAAGAACGTTCGCCGAAAACGGTCAATGAATACAGAGAACGCCTCGAAAATAAGATTAAAGAACTTCTTGGGGACGCTAATATCGATGAGCAGCGTTTGTTGACCGAAACCGCGATATTTGCCGATAAAATTGCCGTTGCCGAGGAGACTGTAAGACTGAAAAGCCATATTTCCGCGTTGCTTTCATTGTTTGAAACCGGCGGCGACATTGGCAAAAAACTCGATTTCATCGTACAGGAGATGAACCGCGAAACCAATACCATCGGGTCAAAAGCGCAGGATATCGAAATCGGTAAGACGGTGGTCGATATGAAATCCGAGATAGAAAAAATCAGAGAACAGATTCAAAACATCGAATAAAGGTGAGCTTATGAAACTTGTAAATATCGGTTTTGGCAATATGGTGGCGGCAAACCGAATGGTGGCGATAGTCAGTCCCGAATCAGCGCCGATAAAGCGTATAGTTCAGGAAGCCAAGGAGCGGGGTACTCTTATCGACGCTACTCACGGCAGAAGAACGCGCGCGGTTATCATTACGGACAGCGACCATATAATTCTCACTTATTTGCAATCCGAAACCGTTGCAAGCCGTATTATTGAAGACGACACTATCGACGATGAGGAGGATGAAAATGAGTAAAGGAAGGCTATTCATTATCTCCGGTCCGTCCGGTTCCGGCAAAGATACTCTTTTGGTTGAGCTTTTCAAAATACATCCTGAATTAAAATTCTCTATTTCGTCAATTACCCGTGACATAAGGGATAACGAAAAGCCGGGCGAAAAATACGATTTTATTTCCCGCGAGCAGTTTGAGAATATGATAAGCAAAGATGAATTGCTCGAGTATAATGTCTTTGTGGGAAACTATTACGGTACGCCGAAGGCGCCGGTTGTATCCGCTATTGAAAACGGCGAGGATATTATCGTTGAGGTCGACGTCAACGGTGCGTCTCAGATTAGAATGAAGATGCCCGAGGCTGTAAGCGTTTTTATTCTGCCGCCTTCGTTTGACACTTTGAAAAAACGCCTTCTAAATCGCGGCACGGAAAGTGAAGACCGAATCAAAGCAAGACTTGAATGCGCTCTTGCCGAAATTGGCAGAGCGGATGAATACGATTACGCGATCGTAAACGACGACCTTCAAAAAGCTGTGAAAGACCTTTCCGATATTATCAGCGTTGACCGTTTGAGAGTTAACAGAAATCAAACTTTGATAAACAGTATTTTAGAGAATGTGAGGTAAAAAATTATGCTTAATCCCGCAATCGGTAAACTTATTGACGAATACGATAACCGTTACCGTCTTGTAACCGACATTTCAAAAAGCGCTCGTGAGATTTCTTCCGAGGCGGAGAAAAATGAGGAAATACTCATTGAAAAGCCGGTCAGCATTGCCATAAACAAGCTGGCTTCCGAAAAAGGTCTCGTCTGAACCGGTAGACCGCATCATGTGTAAATTCACTGTTGCTCATGTGGTGTTGGACGGCGCCGTAGGCGCCTACGATAAGATATATACCTATGCCGTGCCGGACGGGCTTTCCAAAGCCGCCGTGGCGGGGTGCCGTGTTTGCGTGCCTTTTTCGCGCTCCAACCGCACCAGGATGGGTTTGATTCTGTCCACCGATACCAGTGATGACGTTTCGGCGCTAAAATATATTGATTCTGTCGTTGACAGTGAGCCGATACTTAATGAGGAAATGCTCAAACTCTGTGTTTGGTTGCATGACAGCGTATTTTGCACGTATTTTGACGCCGTTAACGTAATGGTGCCGGCAGGACTGAAATACAAGTTAAAGGACTATTACTCCGCTAACGGTGAATTTGCCGATATTTCACTGCTTGATGGCGATGAGGCGCGGCTATACTCGTATATATCCGAAAACGGAGACACTTCCGGCGAAAAAATCAAAACGGTTTTTGAAAACTCGGAAGAATTGCTTTTTTCGCTGACTGATAAATGCGCGCTGATTCATACTGTGGCGCCGAAAAGGCAAATCGGCGATTGTATGCGTAGGTATGTAAAGGTGAGTGAAAATGACGCCGAGCGTACCGTTAAGCTTACGCCGAGACAGTGCGAAGTGTACGAAGCGGCAACCGTGGCAGGCGAAGTCAGCATAAAAGAATTGCAGTATTTTACCGGCGCGTCGCTTTCGGTTATAAACTCGCTTATCGATAAGGGCGTTCTCGAAACGTTCGAGAAACTTGAATTCCGTATGCCGCCACGAAGCCGGGCGGCGGATAAATTATCTGAAATCGTGTTGAACGATGAGCAGAACGCCGCTTTTGTCGGTCTTAAAGAGCAGATGTTTTCCGAAGAAGGTAACGTTTCGCTTCTTTACGGCGTTACAGGCAGCGGAAAAACGCAGGTGTTTATGAAACTTGCGGATGAGGCGATTAAAGCAAACCGCGGCGTTATAATCATGGTGCCGGAAATTGCGCTTACGCCGCAAATGATAGGTTTATTCGGTTCGCGTTACGGCAGTAAAGTCGCGGTGTTTCACAGCGCCATGTCGATAGGACAGCGCATGGATGAATACAGGCGTATTATTATGGGAAAGGCACTTATTGCGATTGGTACGCGCAGCGCGGTATTCGCGCCGTTTGAAAACTTAGGACTGATTGTAATTGACGAGGAGCAGGAACATACCTACAAATCTGAAAAAAGTCCGCGTTTTCACGCGCGCGACGTCGCGAAGCTTCGCGTTAAGTATCACAAGGGTCTTCTTTGTCTTTCAAGCGCGACGCCTTCACTCGAAAGCTTTGCTCTTGCTAAATCCGGCAAATACGGTTTGTTCCGGTTAAGCCAAAGATACAAGGGATTATCGCTTCCGAAAGTCAGCGTGATAAATATGCGCGAGGAGCTCGCTGACGGCAATTCGTCTGACATAAGCCGAAAGCTCGCCGCGCTTATCGGTGAACAGTTGGAAGCGAAGAAACAGTCGATTATACTTTTGAACCGCCGCGGGCACAATACCTATGTGTCGTGTCCGGCTTGCGGATATGTCGCGACCTGCGATAATTGCAGTATATCGCTGACGTATCATTCGGCAAATAACCGGCTGATGTGCCATTACTGCGGGTACTCCGTACCGTTATACAAAAAATGCCCCGAGTGCTCAAACGCGTTTCTTACCTTTTCCGGCGCCGGTACGCAAAGAATAACCGAAGAGCTTTCAGCGCTGTTTCCGTCCGCGCGTATTCTGCGGTTGGACGCCGACAGCACCATGACGCGGAATTCCTACTCGGTAAATCTCGGTGATTTCGCCGACGGTAAATATGATATTATGGTTGGTACGCAAATGGTCGCAAAAGGACTTGATTTTCCGAACGTTTCACTTGTAGGAGTGATAGGTGCGGACAGGGCGCTTTCCGGTGACGATTACCGCGGTTACGAGCGCACATTTGACCTCATCACTCAGGTTATAGGACGCGCGGGCAGGGCCGACGGCAACGGCATAGCCGTTATTCAGACCTCGGATACCGATAACCACATTATCGATCTTGCCAAAAGTCAGGATTACGAGGCGTTCTATAACGAAGAAATAATTGACAGAATGAATAAAACGTTTCCGCCGTATTGCGATTTATGTCTCGTTTGGGCGCAGTCTCAAAGCAGCGATTCGGCAAAATCGGCGATATTTGAAATATTCGGCGCTGTTAAAAAGCTCATTTCGGAAGAGTATTCGGATATGCACTTGATTATACTCGGTCCGAACGCCGCGTATGTGCCGAGAGTCGGCGGAAAATACAGGTACCGCATGCTTATAAAATGCAAAAACAGCAGACGTTTTCGCAGTATGATATCAAAGGCGTGCGAAATAACAAAAAAAGGCGATATATCAGTCGGGTTAGATATAAATCCCGAAAATATAATTTAAGGAGTTTCTATGGCGATTCGTAATATTGTGAAATACGGCGAAGATGACGTTCTCCGTAAAAGATGCCGTTCACAATTAAAATTCGACGAGCGTCTGCATCAGGTGCTTGACGATATGGCGCAGACAATGTACGCCGCGGAAGGCGTAGGTCTTGCGGCGCCACAGGTCGGTATATTGCGCCGATTCTGCATTGTTGACGTAGGCGACGGTCTTATTGAGCTTATAAATCCGGTGCTGGTCCAAAGCTCAGGAAAACAGACCGGCGAAGAGGGTTGTCTTTCCATACCCGGTAAATATGCCGAAGTAACGCGCGCGATGAACGTAACGGTCAGAGCGCAGGACAGGTTCGGCAAGACCTTTGAGGTAAAGGCGAGCGAGCTTAAAGCGCGCGCAATACTTCACGAAATGGACCATCTTGACGGTATACTCTATATCGACAGGGTATAAGAGGTAATTTGAATGCGTATAGTTTTTATGGGCACACCGCGGTACAGTTTGCCGACCGTTTCGGCTCTTTTTGAATCAGGTCATGACGTGGCGGCTGTATTTTGCCAACCGGATAAACCGGTGGGCAGAAAACAGATTTTAACGCCGCCGGCGGTAAAGGTTTTCGCAAATGAGCACGGCATTCCCGTTTTTCAACCGGCAACCCTGCGCGACGGTGAGGCTCTGAAAATAATTAAGGAAATTAACCCGGATATTATCGTTGTCGTCGCGTACGGCAAGATTTTACCGAAAGAAATACTGGATATGCCGAAGTACGGCTGTATTAACGGGCATGCCTCGCTTTTGCCGAAGCTCAGAGGCGCGTCTCCGATTCAGTGGGCTATCGTAACCGGCGAGAAAAAGACCGGTGTTACGGTTATGCAAATGGATGAAGGCATGGATACCGGCGATATTCTTATGACAAGCGAAGTCGATATTATGCCGGACGATACCGCGGATACGCTTTTTGACAGACTGTCCGGTGTTACGGCGCGGCTCATACTAAAAGCCGTGGCTTCAATAGAGAACGGCGATACAGTCCGAACAAAGCAGAACGGTGCGCTAGCGACCTATGCGCCGATAATAAATAAAGAAATGGCGCATATTGATTTTTCGAAGTCCGCCGATGATATATGCAATGCCGTTCGCGGATTCAACTCATGGCCCGGCGCGTTTTGCTTTATAGACGGCAGGCGAGTTAAGGTTTTAAGCGCCGCAAAACATAGCGGCGGCGGGGAAGCGGGCCGCATAATCGGTAACGAGGGAAAACTTGTTGTTTCCTGCGGTCACGGCGAAGCAGTCGAGTTTTTAACCGTTCAGCCTGAGGGCTCAAAGCCCATGTCGGCCGCTCAAATGCTCAACGGCAGAAAAATCGCGCTCGGAACGGTTGTCAGTTAATATGATTAACAGAAGAAAGATAGCGCTTGACGCTTTGATAACCGTCGGTGAGAATTACGGTTATTCCAATATTGTCCTTAATAACACGCTGATTGAAAGCGGTGCCGGCGGCGAGGATAAACCGTTTATTACCGCGCTGTTTTACGGTGTTCTTGACAGGCGGATAACGCTTGATTACTGCATATCGCAATATATCAAAAAGCCTATAACCAGGATAACTCCGATTTCACTTAACGCGCTTCGCCTCGCGGTGTATCAGATACTTTTCATGGATAAAGTCCCGGAAAGCGCCGCCGTAAATGAATCGGTGAATCTCGTCAAGAATTCAAAAGAGCGTTTTAACGCGGGTTTTGTCAATGCGGTGCTGCGCAGTTTCTTACGTGACAAAACCGAACTGCCGCGGGATAATTCCGTACCGTCGCTTAAAATAAGATATTCCTGTCCTGAATGGATTATTAAAAGCTTTATCGCCGATTACGGAACAGATGAAACCGTCTCTCTTTTGGAGCATTTTCTTACCGCGCCGAGAATTACCGTTCGCGTCAACACTTCGGCGATAAGCGAGGAAGAGTTTATTGCCGGTTTGAGCGGTAAGGGTATCGCCGCCGAACCTTCAAATATCGAAAATTGCGTGATTTTGAGTCTCGGTACCGATATCGAATCGCTTGACGAGTATAAAAACGGCTTGTTTCACGTTCAGGATATTCCGTCGCAGTCGGCGGTGTTAAGGCTCGGTATTGAGCGCGGCGACCGAATCCTCGATATGTGTGCGTCACCCGGCGGTAAATCGTTTACCGCCGCGCAGTTATCGGGAAATGGTCCGGTCGTTTCCTGTGATATCCACGAAAACCGTGTGAAGCTTATAAGCGACGGCGCCGCCAGACTTAATCTTAAAAACATATCAGCCGTTGTGCGCGATTCAAGAACTTTTGACAGTACGCTCGGGAAATTTGATAAAGTAATTTGTGACGCGCCCTGTTCGGGGCTCGGTGTGATTCGCAGAAAACCCGAGATAAAGTATAAAGAAGATATCGATTTGGAATTGCTTGAAAAAACACAGTTTGATATTCTCGATAACGCGACGAATTACCTGACAAGCGAGGGAACGCTTCTTTATTCAACCTGTACTCTGCGCCGCGCCGAAAACGAGGAAACGGTAAACTCGTTTCTTAAAAAACACAACGGTTTTGAAAAAATATTCGAGCATACCTTTTTACCGTCACGCGACGGTACAGACGGTTTTTATTACGCTGTAATCAAACGTAGGTGATTTTTTGAGTTTAATTGACATTAAATCTCTCGATACCGATGAGCTCGCTTCGCTGTTATCCGAAATCGGCGAGCCGTCGTATCGCGCCAAACAGGTCTTTGTCTGGTTGCAGTCTGGCGTTGAGTCTTTTGATGAAATGACGAACATACCAAAGAACCTGCGGAAAAAATTAAGTGAGATTTCCTATATCGCGGTTGCTTTGACCGAGAAGAAGTTTGAATCAAGGCTTGACGAAACCGTAAAATACGTTTTTCGTCTTTATGACGGCGAGTTTATCGAAACTGTTTTAATGCGCTATAAACACGGGTACTCGGTTTGTATTTCAACTCAGGTCGGGTGCAATATGGGGTGTAAGTTTTGTGCGTCCGGTCTTTACGGAAAAACAAGAGATTTAAGCGCTTCGGAGATGTTGGCGCAGATTACCGCCGTTCAAAGAGATATCGGTATCCGCATTTCTAACGTGGTTATGATGGGTATGGGCGAGCCGCTTGAAAACTTTGATAACTCCGTGAAGTTTTTGCGGCTTGTCAGTCACAGCGACGGTCTTAATATCGGTTTAAGGCATATTTCGCTTTCAACCTGCGGCTATGTTGCCGGAATTGATAAACTGGCGCGTTATAATATGCCCATAACGCTTTCTGTTTCGCTTCACGCGCCTTTTGACGTTATCAGGGATGAAATAATGCCGATAAACAAAAAATGGAATATATCGGCGCTTCTCGATGCGTGCCGGCGTTACCAAAAAGTCACAACAAGGCGCATTTCGTTTGAGTACGCGCTCATTTCGGGCGTCAACGACAGCAAGGCGTGCGCCGAAGAGCTCGCAAAAATCACAAAAGGCATTATGTGCCACATTAACCTTATTCCCGCAAATCCGGTTGTTGAGAATTCTTTTTCAAAACCTGATAATAAAACAATAAATTATTTTAAGGATCTTCTTATCTCCTTTGGCTTGACCGCTACCGTGAGGCGTACGCTCGGAGCGGATATTGACGCTTCCTGCGGTCAGTTGAGAAAGAAAATAAGAGAGGGGTCAAAAGGTGCAATTATTCAGTAAAACCGACATCGGAAGAGTGCGCTCTACGAATCAGGACGCTGTCGACGCATTCATGCTTACCGACAATGCGGCATTCGCCATTGTCTGCGACGGTATGGGTGGCGCAAACGGCGGCGATATCGCAAGCGCTACCGCGGTCAAATGTATTTCCGAATATGTCAAAAAATCCTACAGCGAAAAAATGGATAACGAAAAAACGGCGCAGTTGCTTCGCAATGCGATTTCTTCGGCAAATCTCGACGTGTTTTCACTTGCCGAATCGGACGTTTCCCTCAAAGGTATGGGCACAACCGTTGTGGCGGCTGTTATAACCGAAAACTACGCGGTGATATGCCACGTGGGTGACAGCAGAGCGTATCTTATAAACGACGGTATTATCCAGCTTACCACCGACCATTCGATAGTGCAGTCGCTTATTGAAAGCGGTGAACTTACCTTAGGCGAGGCAAAAACTCATCCCGAAAAAAACGTTATTACGCGCGCTCTCGGAGTTGAGGAAAACATTTTCCCGGATTACTGCGTTGTTCCCCTTAAACCGGATGACGGTATTTTGCTTTGCTCGGACGGTTTGACCAACTATGTTGATACATCAGATATTTTGAGTACATTTGCGGAAAATAATACTGAAACGGCTGTTGATAAACTTATTTCAGCGGCGAATTCAAACGGCGGCGGCGATAATATTTCCATTGTTATCGTAACGCAAAACAGAGGGTGATTTTATGGATAAGTATGTTGGTAAACGCCTTGACGGCAGATATGAAATTGAAGAGATAATCGGCGTCGGCGGTATGGCTGTTGTTTATAAGGCATACGACAATGTTGAAAACCGTACGGTCGCGTTAAAAATTCTTAAAGATGAATTTGTCGGCAATACCGAATTTATCCGGAGATTCAAGAACGAATCAAAGGCGATAGCTATGTTATCGCATCCGAATATCGTCAAGGTTTACGACGTAAGCTTCGGCGATTTGATTCAGTATATCGTAATGGAATACATCGACGGTATCACTCTTAAAGAGTATATCGAAAGCCGTGGCAGTCTTCGCTGGAACGATGCGGTTTATTTCACCACGCAGATACTTCGCGGACTTCAGCACGCGCATGATAAGGGAATAATTCACCGCGACGTTAAACCGCAAAACATAATGGTTTTGTCTGACGGCACAATAAAAGTGGCGGACTTCGGCATCGCCCGCTTCGCCCGCGGCGATCAGCGCACGGTTACTGATATGGCTATCGGTTCCGTGCACTATATCAGCCCCGAACAGGCGCGCGGTGATAAAACCGATGAAAAAGCCGATATATACTCCGTCGGCGTTATGCTTTATGAAATGCTTACCGGCAAACTGCCGTTTGACGCGGACAGCGCGGTATCTGTTGCGATTATGCAGTTGCAGCGCGACCCGCAATTACCGACCGAAATCAACCCGTCGATTCCTCTCGGCCTTGAACAGATAACAATGCAGGCGATGCAAAAGAGCGGGGAGCGGAGATATCAGTCCGCGGCGGAAATGCTTTGCGACCTTGAAATTCTCAAAAAAGACCCGTCGGCAACGTTCCAGCATACGTATTTTGTCGATAAATCACCGACAAAATATATTGATGCTATATCTTCAACACCCGCCTCTATGGCAAACGCCCAAAATGATGACGACGAACCGCTCGATACAGATAAGAAAAACAGGATGATTGTTCCGATCCTTACCGGCGTCGCGCTTGCGTTGATAGCGGCCTTGGTTGTTCTCGGTATTATTTTTATTCCGAAACTGGTCGGCGATACAGGCAAGGAAATTGACGTGCCCGATTATATCGGGAAAACGGTTGAAGAGGTTAAAAGCGATAAGAATTACGATTCTTTCGACGTAGAATTAAAATACGAAGCCAATGAGGCGCCGGTTGGTACGGTCTTCAAACAGTCGCCCGCCGAAGGCAGAAAAGCTAAGAAAGGCGAAAAGCTTATTCTCTACGTCAGTCAGGGAACCGATGCCGTTACCGTTCCCGATGACCTTATCGGCGCGGAAGAAGCGTATGTTAAAACCAAGCTTTTAACGCTTGTTTCCGAAGAAGATATTTCGATAGAATATGAACCGAATGATGAATTTGACAGCGGTTTGGTAATACGTACCGTACCCGCCGTCGGCGAGGTTATAGCAAAAGGCGCGAAAATCAAAGTTTACGTAAGCGCCGGAACCGAAACGTCGCCCAAGAGCGTTCCCGACGTTCTGCGGTCACTACTCGAAGATGCGAAGTCCGCAATTGAAAAAGCCGGTCTTAAGTATAAGGTTACCACGGTCGATTTGAAAGAAGGCGATAAGTATTATCCGGAAGGGTACGTTATTGACCAGAATCCAAAGCCAAACGAACTTGCAATGGTTGATGAGGATACTGAAATCGAGCTTTCTGTTTCAAGCGGTCGTATTACGTTTAATATAAAGATTTTGAAGGACAGTATTCCGGCTGATTTTGATTTCAAAAAGGATACGACCGTATCTATTTGGAATGACGATACCAATACGAAATTGAAAGAAATTAACATCAGCGCGCCGACCGACGTTAAATTCACCGATTTGAAAACCGATGCGGTTAATATCAACAATCCGTCGTTTAATGCTACGGTTAAACTTAAATCACAGAGCGGTTATGACGCGATAATGTCTTTTGAGGTGACGCTCGTTAAAAACACAAAGATTATAACCGAACTCAGCGATGCCGTGTATTACTATGATTATACCAAAAAGCCGGAAGAACAAGGCGACGAACCCCATATAGAAAACTGATAATGAGAGAAAACAAAACATACAAAACCGGTAAAATTATTAAAACGGTTTCAGGGTTTTACTATGTTGATGACGGCGAGAATATTTTTGAATGCAAAGCGCGGGGAATTTTTCGGCAGGCGAAAATTTCCCCGACTGTCGGTGATAAGGTTAATTTTTCCGATATCGGCGGCGCAAAAGGCGTACTTGAAGAGGTTATGCCGCGCAGAAATTATCTTTCACGACCGAGTATCGCAAACGTTGATAAAATAATTATCGTTTCGTCGTTTGAAAATCCGTCGCCGGATACGTACATGATAGACAGGCTTTCCGCGATAGCGGTTTATAACGACATTGTTCCCGTTATGGTTTTCAATAAATCGGATACGGGTGATTTTACCGAATATGAGCGCATATATAAAAACGCGGGGTTTAATACGTATGTAGTCAGCGCGCTTCAAAGCGGTTCGCTAAACATACTGCGAAAAGAGTTTGATAACTGTATCTGCGTAATGGCGGGCAACAGCGGCGTCGGTAAGTCAAGCCTTATCAACGCGCTTTTTCCCGGTTTCGGTTTGAAAACCGGCGAGGTCAGCACGGCACTTGGCAGAGGCAGACATACAACGCGCCACACCGAGCTGTTTAAGTGCGCAAAAACCGGCTTTGTCGCAGACACGCCGGGTTTTTCGTCGATAGAGCCGAATTACGATACCGATTTTAAGGAACGGCTCGTCGAATGCTTTCCCGATATATTACCGTATACCGATAATTGCCGCTTTACGTCCTGCACGCATACCTGCGAAATGGGTTGTGGTGTTATTGAAGCGCTTGAATCCGGGAAAATTCAAAAAACGCGCTTTGAAAGTTACGTTTTGCTTTACGGCGAATTAAAAAACGCGGAACACCGGTATAAGAGCAAGGGGCAATAGGATGAGTTTTTTAAGTATTTTCTTAATCGCCGTCGGTCTGTCGATGGACGCTTTCGCCGTCGCCGTCTGTAAGGGGCTTAAAATGCGAAAAATTGAATACGATAAAATGCTTCTTATCGGTTTGTTTTTCGGCGGTTTTCAGGCGCTTATGCCGCTTATAGGTTGGCTTATAGGCATGAAATTTCAAAGGTTTATCGAAAGATACGACCATTGGGTGGCATTTGTACTGCTGGCGATTATAGGCGGAAAAATGATTTACGAATCATTTAAGAACGAAGAAGATGAGGACGACGCGTCTTTCGGTATATCGGAACTGTTTGTTTTAGCGATAGCAACAAGCATTGACGCGCTTGCCGTGGGCATTGCGTTTGCCATGTTTGAAGACGTCAGCATTCTTTATTCCATTACCGTTATCGGATGTATAACCTTTATTCTGTCGGTTTTCGGCGTCGCAATAGGTAATAAGTTCGGCGCGGCATATAAAAATAAAGCGGAGCTTGCCGGCGGAATAATTCTTGTGCTTCTAGGATTGAAAATATTGCTCGAACATCTCGGGCTTATACGTACGGTTTTCTGATGCGCGGGTTTCTTAAAAAGGCGTTTACCACCGTTTATTCTGTGTTCCCGGTTTTTAACCGACCGATGGCGGTATGTGCCGTTATGAGTATTATTGCGGTTTTGTACCTCAATAGTCACAAAAACGTTTTGCTTTCATTATTACTGCTTTTCGTTATTGTATCCGCCGTTATCTGTTTTGTAAGGCGCACCGGTAAAGCGGTGGTTATTTCATTGCTTTTCCTCGCCGTTTGCGCTTCGGCGGTTAACGAGTTTTACAGAATAAATGAACTTAATCGCCTGGACGGACAAACCGTAGAAGCCGTATTTGTCGCCGCCGAAGATACGAAGAGTACCGAAAAGGTTTCAAAGGTAACGGTTTATGCGACAGGCAAGGGAGCGCTTCCGGCAAACACAAAACTTAAACTATATTGGTTTGACGGTACTTCGGTTTCCTGCGGCGATAAGTTCAAAGCGGCGGTAAAACTTTCTTCACTTAAAGACAGTGAATATAAAAACTACAATTACGGGAACGCGGTTTATATTGATTCGCGTTTGATAAAAATCAGAGAATCTTATAAACCGAACGGTTTTTTCCTCAAAATCGGCGAGGTGCGTTCTTATATTGTTAAAACGCTTAATAACCGTTTTTCCGAAGATGATTCAAGCGTACTTATAGCATTGAATTCCGGTGACCGCAGTTTCCTTTCGGATACGTTCTACGGAAAAGTTCTTACGTGCGGCGTCAGTCACGTAATGGTTGTTTCCGGTCTTCACATATCGATTATCCTCGGTTTGCTCTACCGCTTTATCGAGAAATTCTTTTATAATTCTTACTTAAAAGCGCTGTCCTCAATCGGGATACTGTTTTTAATAGCGGCTATGTGCGGCTTTTCTCAATCCGCGTCAAGAGCGTGTTTAATGTTTTTGTTCTTCGTGCTTGCGCCGGTTTTCATGCGCCAGAACGACCCGCTCAACTCACTCGGCGCGGCGGTAATACTTATGGTGTTTATACATCCGTTTTGCATTTTCAGCGTCGCTTTTTTGCTTTCGGTGGTTTCAACGGCGGCGGTCGTATGGATAGCGCCGTTTTATTCTGAATTGATAATAACAAAGCTTCATCTCAAAAAGCGGTTTGCCGTAACTTTAATTGAGATTTTTACCGTTTCGCTTTCGGCGATGATATTTACCGCGCCGATTTCGATGCTTGTGTTTGACAGAATATCATTTCTCGCGCCGTTTACGTTTCTTCTTGTAACTTTTCCGGTTACCTTTGCGCTTGAATTTAATACTCTCGCGTTGGTTCTATCCGCGATGCCCGGAATAAAGCCGCTTTCAGAACCACTGTTTTTTGTTTCGGGTATTTGTACGAAATATATTAGATTTGTCATCAGAGAACTCGGCTCTTTCAGATTTATGTATGTTAAGCCGGGCTTCGGTATGTTCTTTGTTTCGCTGTTTTTAATATTTGCGACTGTCAGCGGCATGTATTTATACAAGTTTTACAGAAAACTTGCACGAATGAATGACCTAAAGGAGGTGAGGCAACGTGGCGGAAATTCTGAACGAGGATTCGCTGAAAAAAAGCCTGCAAGGCGGGCAGATTAAACCCGTGTATATTCTTTTCGGCGATGACGGTTATCTTATTAACCGTTATCAGGATATGATTATTGATAAAACCTGCGGAAAAGATAACGACTTCGATTTACAGAAATTTGAACGGGAAGTCGATTTGCGCGTGCCGTTTGATGCGCTGAATCAGTTTCCTATGATGGGACAGCGTAAATGCGTGATTATTGCCGATTATAACTTTGAATCGGCTTCAAACGATGATTTTGACCGCCTTGTTGCGCTCGCTTCGGACAGTTATGAGTTTTCAACACTTGTTTTGGTTTTTGAGGATGTTTTATTTGACGTAAAACGGTCTTCAAAATCTAAAAATCTTTTGAATGCCGCTCTGTCATGCGGCGGATGCGCCGTAAGGCTTGACCACAGGGATGCTCATGACCTCGCTAAAATGCTGGTTGCCGGCGCTTCCAAAAGAGGCAAGGAACTCGATATATCCGTGGCAAATTATATGGTTGAAACCTGCGGTACCGATATCAATACGCTCTCATTGGAGCTTGAAAAAATATGCCGCTATGTTGACGGTGACAATATAAGTAAAAGCGATATCGACGATTGCTGCATTAAAACTGTTGACGCCGTGATATACGATTACGCCGCAAAACTGATATCCTGTGATACGCTGGCGGCAATAAACAAACTGAACGATTTGCTTTATATGCGTTTAGAGCCGATGGTTATACTGTATTCCGCGGCGTCGGCTTTCGTTGATATGGTTCGCGTAAATGCCGCCAAAAAATCGCACGTTGCCGTTTTCGATGTTGCAAAAGATTTTTCCTATCCCGATAATAAAACCTTTTTGCTGACTAAAGCTGAGAATAATTTAAGGCGTTTTAACGATAAGAAACTCAATTTATGTCTTAACGCGATTCTTGACGCCGACCGAATGCTTAAAAGTTTTTCTTTTGACCCGAAAACGGTGCTTGAACAGATGACAGTCAGGATTATTTACATTATTGCAAACGGTGAGGAAATTGATAAGAATTGACAGCGTTGTAATTGTCGAAGGAAAATACGATAAAATCACCCTTGAAAATATAATTGACGCGACAATTATCCCGACTGACGGCTTCGGCATATATAAGGACAGGCAAAAGCGTGAACTGATAAAGCGTCTTTCTGAGAAGAACGGCGCCGTAATTATAACCGATTCCGATAACGCCGGTATGCAAATAAGGTCGTATATAAAAAGTTTTTGCGACTGTCAAAAGCTCATTAACGTATATTTGCCGCAGATATCCGGCAAAGAACGCAGAAAGGCGTCGCCCTCAAAACAGGGCCTTTTGGGTCTTGAGGGCATGAATGAAGAAATAATAGTTTGTGCGCTTAAAAAGCACGGCGTACCGTTCAGCGGCGAAAAGAAAGCGGTCAAAATTACAAAAACCGATTTGTTTTCGGTGGGGCTATCCGGGTGCGAAAACAGCAGTCAAAAGAGGCAAGATTTTCTTGAATTTTCAGGTCTGCCCTCGGGGCTTTCTTCCGGCGCGTTTTTAGACGCGCTAAACTCACTTTTCACTCTTGAATCATTTTATGCGGAGGTGGAGAAATGGCGTCGGCAACAAGCCAAAAATTAAAACTTCTTCATATACTCGAAATATTGAAGGAATATTCCGATGAGGATTTTCCGGTTTCCGCCGCGTTTATTATCGATAAACTCGAAAGCCGCGGTATAAAAGCGGAAAGAAAGGCGATTTACGATGATATCGACTGCCTTGTCAATTACGGCTACGACATTTATAAGGTCAGATCTCCAAAGGCGGGTTACGTGCTCGGTGAACGTGATTTTGAACTGCCTGAAATATATCTGCTCGAAGACGCCGTACGTACCGCGCATTTTATCACCGAAAAGAAAACGCGTGATTTATGCAATAAACTCGACGCTATGTTAAGCCGCAGTCAGGCGGAAAGGAGCGCCCGCGGCATTTATATCAATACCGACGGTAAAACTAAAAACGAGTCGATTTTCTATAATATCGATACTATTTCCCGCGCCATAGCAAATCATCGAAAAATCACCTACCGGTACGGCGTTCGTGAATTAAAGGGAAGGGAAATAGTAACGGTTTTCAGGGAGCGTAAAATCAGCCCTTACGCCATGACCTGGCAGGACGACCATTATTACCTTATAGGCAATTACGACAAGTACGATAATCTGGTTCATCTGCGAATCGACCGAATGAAAAACGTCGAGGAAACGGAAGAAAAGGCACGCCATTTCAGCGAGGTCAGCAAGTATACCGATTCCTTTAACGTTGCCGATTATACAAAGAGCCTGTTTGATATGTTTGTAGGCATAAGGCAAACCGTTCGGTTAAAATGCGCCAAAACAATTCTTGAACAAATCGTCGACCGTTTCGGCGATGAAATATTCGTTTCAAACGTCACCGATACCCACTTTGAGATAAACGTCGAATGTGCGGTTAGTCCCGCGCTTTGCACGTGGCTTTTCGGTTACGGGGACGATATAGAAGTTTTAACTCCCGATTCTCTGCGCGATATGATGCGCGAGAGGGCAAAAAAGATAGAAAAATTATATAAATAATGCTTGCATTACATTGACTTTTGTGATATAATCTATCGGCTGGTTTATACCGGCTAAAAAATACACACATTTCGTTTGCATCGGTAGAGGTGCGGCTTTTGATACAGAGCCGTTACCGGCGCGCAGATGAGATGGAGGTTAAACCTCAGGAGGAAATTATTATGGCAGTTGTATCAATGAAACAGCTCCTTGAAGCCGGTGTTCATTTCGGACATCAGACAAGGCGTTGGAACCCCAAAATGGCTCAGTATATTTTTACCGAGCGCAACGGTATCTACATCATCGACCTTCAGAAGACCGTAAAGAAATTGAACGAGGCATATTTATTTGCCCGTGATATTGCGGCTGAAGGCGGCGATATCCTTTTTGTAGGTACTAAAAAGCAGGCGCAGGATTCTGTTAAAGAAGAAGCAGAGCATTGCGGTATGCCTTACGTAAACGCACGCTGGCTCGGCGGTATGCTTACGAATTTCAGTACGATTCGTACCCGTATCGGTCGTTTGAATCAGTTGCGCGCTATGAGGGATGACGGTACTTTTGACCTTCTCCCCAAAAAAGAAGTTGTTAAACTCGAACTTGAAATTGAGAAACTTGAAAAGTTTATCGGCGGTATTCAGAATATGGAGAGACTGCCGGGTGCGCTTTTCATAGTTGACCCGCATAAAGAAAGAATTGCGGTTGCAGAGGCTAAAAAGCTCGGTATTCCGATAATCGCTATCGTTGATACCAACTGCGATCCTGATGAAATCGACGCTGTTATTCCCGGAAATGATGACGCTATCCGTGCCGTTAAACTTATTTCTGAAACCATTGCCGCCGCGGTTATCGAGGGCAGACAGGGCGAGGAGTTCGGCGCCGCCGCTAAGGATGAGGATGACGCGGACGAAGAAGAGTCAATGGATGAGGAAACCCTTGACGCTGCCGAAGAGACCGCCGAATAATACTGTTTCATAGGAGGAAATTATCATGGCATTTACTGCTAAAGATGTTCAGGCGCTCCGTGAGAAAACCGGTTGCGGTATGATGGACTGTAAAAAGGCGCTTACCGAAACAAACGGCGATATGGATGCCGCCGCCGATTATTTAAGAGAAAAAGGTCTTGCTTCACAAGCTAAAAAAGCGAGCAGAATCGCCGCCGAAGGTACGGTTTGCGCAATAAGCGAAAACGGTATCGGCGCGGTTGTTGAAATCAACGCCGAAACCGATTTTGTCGCCGGCGGCGAAGAGTTCAAGGCTTTGGCGCTTAAGGTTGCAAAGATAATAGCGGCGCAGAATCCTGCCGATATGGATGCGCTTCTTAAATGCAGCGAAAACGGTCAGACCGTTGAAGAGATGGTTCAGGAGCTGTTCCTTAAAGTTCGCGAGAATATACAGATTCGCCGCTTCGTTCGCTATGAGGGTAAGATTGTTACTTACGTTCATGCCGGCGGTAAAATCGGCGTTATGGTTAATTTTGATACTGAAATTGACGCCGACAACGTTGACTTTATGACCATGGGTAAAAATATTGCCATGCAGATCGCGGCAATGAATCCCGGCTATCTTGACGAAGCTTCTGTTCCTGCGGAAGTTATCGAAAAGGAAAAGGCAATTCTTATCGCTCAGATGAAAGAGGATCCAAAGATGGCTAACAAGCCGGATATGGTTCTTGGCAAAATCGTTGAGGGTAAGATGGGTAAATATTTCAAGGAGAACTGCCTTGTTGAACAGCAGTTCGTTATGGACAACGAGCTGACAGTCGGCAAATACGTTGAAAAGACCGCTAAGGAATTAGGCAAAGAGATAAAAATCGCTTCCTTTGTTCGTTTTGAGAAGGGCGAAGGCATCGAAAAGCGCGTTGACGATTTTGCGGCTGAAGTTGCAAGCATGATCAATAAGTAATTAAAACTAAAGCGCCCGGTATCGGGCGCTTTGTGTTTTTATAAACGCAAACCCGCGAGGAGTTTTTCTCCCCGCGGGTTTAATGTATTAACTGACGGTTAAAATGCCTCGCCGGATGCGATTATGTTTACTCCTGTTCCGCACACGTCGCTTATAAGTACGTCGCCGCGTTTTACCGGTGCGGTAAGTTCAAGCTTCTTTATTTCCTCCATGCAGTCAAAAAGCTTATCCTTCGGTATGGGGGTCTTGCTTCTAACTGCAACAAGCGGAGTTTTGGCGTTTTTAACCTTTGCGGTTGACGTAAGTATTCTAACCGGCGAAATAAACTCATTCTCGGCATAAAGCTTACCGCGAGGGCAGGAAAAGCCTTCGATTTTTGTTATGGTTTTGTTTTCGCCTTCAACGTGGATAGTACAACCGGTGGGGCAAACTGTGCAAATAATCTCTTTTGTCATATCTTACGCCTCCTTGACAGAAACTTTCAGTGACGAAATGTCTTTTACGCTTACTGTGGCTTTTTCCATTTCACCCGGGTTGACCTTTATCGCCTTGCGGGTCAAAAGTGTGTTGTCACCGTCGGTGACGGTTATAATAACATTCTTCTGCGGCTTCATAACGCGGAAGTAAAGGTCGACTTTTTCATCGGCAGGGATAACGGTCTGCGGACATACGTACCTCACGTTTTCACCGGTTTCAACCGTAATAGCCGCCTTACTTTTCAATTTTTTCTGTGCGTAAAGCGCCGCGGCGGCGCCGGCCTTTTTACTCTCGGCGGAAACGTTATCAACAAGGTCGTTTACGTGTACGACGTTGCCGCAGGCAAATATGCTCTTAATTGAGGTCTGCATATACTGGTTGACCTTCGGCCCTTTCGTTACCGGACTTATTTCGATATTTGCTTTGCCGGTTAATTCGTTTTCGGGAATGAGACCGACCGACAAGAGCAGAGTATCGCATTCAATTTCGCGCGCGGTTGACATTATCGGCTTCTTGTTTTCATCAACCTCGGCGATTACAACGCTTTCAACGCGGTCGTTGCCCTTAATGTTCACAACGGTATGTGAAAGCAACAGCGGAATTCCGAAATCGTCAAGGCACTGTACGCGGTTACGGGTAAGACCGGCGAGGTAATCCATTATTTCAACAACAGCCTCAACCTTTGCGCCTTCAAGCGTCATACGGCGAGCCATAATCATTCCGATATCGCCTGAGCCTAAAATAACGACTTTTTTACCGACCATTTCATTCTGACGGTTAATGAGGCGCTGAGCCGTACCCGCGGTATAAACGCCGGCGGGACGTGTGCCGGGTATCATAATATTTGCTCTGGTTCTTTCTCTGCAACCCATGGCGAGTATGATCGATTTTGCGCTTATCTCGCAAACGCCGTGCTCCGAATTGATGCAGATTACGGATTCTTCTCCGACTTCGAGAACCATGCTGTTAAGTAAGGTTTTTACACCGAGTTCTTTTGCAACGATTACAAATCTTCCGTAGTATTCGGGGCCGGTCAGCTCTTCGTTGAAAAGTTTAAGACCGAAGCCGGGATGAATACATTGCTGTAAAATTCCGCCGAGCGCCTCGTCGCGTTCGACGATAAGTACGTTTTCGGCGCCGTTTTGCTTTGCGGAAATTGCCGCGGCAAGACCGGCGGGACCGCCGCCTACGACGCAAACATCACAATCAATTTTGTACATAGCGACACCTTATTTAACCTTTCCGCAAACCATATATGATTTGCTGTTATTTTTGCGTATTTCTTTCGGGTCAACTTTAAGCTCGCGCGCTAATATCTCGATAACCTTCGGACCGCAGAAACCGCCCTGGCATCTGCCCATACCCGCGCGAAGTCTGCGCTTGATGGCATCGACCGTAGTGGCGGGGATAGGGGAGTGGATGGCGTCAACGATTTCGCCTTCCGTAACACTTTCGCAACGGCAGACGATATTGCCGTAAAGCGGGTTTTCAAGAATTTTCTTATGCTGTTCTTCGCGGGAAAGCTCACGGATGCAGACAATGCCTTTACGCTTCTCAATGAAATCATCCTTGAATTCCATTTTAAGACCGATTTCACGCAACAGATTTGCAACGTAAGCGCCCACGGAAATTGAATTGGTAAGTCCGGTTGAACGTACGCCGGAAAGATTTACATAATGTTTGACGTCATCGTATACGTCAATATTCAGACCTTCGGGGTTGCGGTTCGGGCGAAGTCCGCTGAACTGTGTAATTGTATCCTGCAGCATAACGCCGGGTATTAACTTCTGCACGTCCGCGCGAATTGAATCAAGCCCTTCGGTGGTCGTTGATTTATCGTATTTGTCGGGCAAATCTTCCGCGGTGGGACCGACAAGCATATTGCCGTCAATGGTAGGAGTCATCAGCTTGCCCTTGGTGATTTTTGTGGGGATAGGCAAAACAATATGGTTGACCTTGCAACCGGTGTTTTTGTCAAGTATGTAGAACTGACCTTTGCGCGGAACGACCGTGTAATCAAATTTACCGACCATGTTAGCGATTTCGTCGCAGAAAAGACCGGCGGCGTTTACAATATAGTCGGCTTCGATATATCCGTTGGTAGTTTCCGCACCGATAACTCTGTCGCCGTCTTTGCGAATGCCGGTGACCTCGGTGTTAAGCATAAACTTTGCGCCGTTTGCAACCGCGTTTTCCGCCATTGCAACGACGTATATAAATGGGTCGATTATACTTTCTCTCGGGATAAACAAACCGCCTTTAACCTCCGGGTTAATGTTCGGCTCGATCGCGAGAATCTGCTCTTTTGAGAGATACTGTACGTCATACACCCGGTTTTTAAGCGCTTTTTCCTTGATCTCCGGGAGCTGAGCAAACTGTTCATCAGTAATTGCCGGTAAAATGGCACCGATGCGTTTGAAGGGAATATCAAGATCCGCGGTCAGTTTGTCGTACTGCGGGTTCGCCGCCACAACAAGTTCGGACTCCAAAGAACCGGGCTTTGCATCATAACCGGTATGAATTATAGCCGAATTGCTTTTTGAACAGTCACCGCCGACGTCTTCGCGCTTATCAACGCATATGACGTTAAGGCGATACTTGGTCAGTTCTCTTGTAATCGCCGTACCGACAGCGCCGGCGCCGATTACCAAAACATCTGCTTTCATTGCAATGCCTCCTAAAATAGATTATGTGTTAATAATATAACAAACTTTGCTAATTGTCAATACTTTCACAAACTTTTCAAAAAAATATTGCATTTTTGTTTAGAAGGTAGTATAATACACAAATAATTGTCATAACTTTTGACATATATGTATATTTTCACAACTTAGATTTAGGGAGTGTTATTATGAGTTTTTTGATTCCGGCTCAGATTCAATTCGATTTCGACGTTCTTAAAGATTCGTTTTCCTGGGGTTCGGTAAAGTATGATTTGCTTAAACTTCTTGTTGCCGTCGTTTTCGGCGCAATAATAGGCAGTGAGCGTTCGCGTCACGGCAGAGCGGCGGGTATGCGTACGCATATTCTCGTTTGTCTCGGCGCGTGCATGACTTCAATGACAAGTTTGTTTGTTTCCGATATATTATCGCAACAGGGCGACGTTTTACGAATTCCGGCGCAGGTAATTTCCGGTATCGGTTTTTTGGGCGCCGGTATGATAATTCTTAAAAGTAATAATGTGATAACCGGTCTTACAACCGCCGCCGGTATCTGGACGACCGGCGTTATCGGTATAGCGGTCGGCTACGGCTTTTTTACCGGCGCTTTTTTCAGCGTGATTCTTTTCCTGATAACCATAACCTTGTTTTCAAAGTTTGAACGCAGAAAGCGGCTGGCGCAGGTGTTCTACGTCGAGGTCGGCGATATGTATCAAACCAACCGGGTTATGAATGAAATCTCCGCACTTATCAACAGCGAGTTTTCTATCCGCACTATGCCGCCGCGCAGTGAAAAGAGCGGTAATATCGGGCTAAACGTGGTAATTGAGCGTCGCGGGGACCTTACAGTCGAAGAAATATGTAAAATTAAAGATATTGTTTTCGCCATTGAAGATTAAAAGCATTATTCGAGCGCTGAAAAGGTAAACCTTTTTCGGCGCTTGATTTTTGCGGTGAAATAGTATAAAATACTGCTATAAAAAAGCAAGGGTGATTATATGAACATTGAAGAATATCTCGGTATCGGCGAAGAAAAACCGCTTGATAATATTGTTTTCGACGGCGGATTTGCCCGTGTTTTCAGAACTATCGGTTGCGTTGGAGACAGTCTTTCTTCCGGTGAGTATGAATCAAGGGATGAAAACGGTAAGAAGGGATTTCACGATTATTATGAATACTCGTGGGGACAGTATATGGCGAGAAACGCCGGTATCAGAGTATATAATTTTTCGCGCGGCGGTATGTCGGCAAAGTGCTTTATGGAATCTTTCGGCGACAGCTGCGGAATTTGGACCGATGCTAAAAAGTGTCAGGCTTATATAATTGCACTTGGCGTGAATGACCTCAAAAGTATTGAACTCGGCACGGTAAACGATATAGACAGGGAAGACTACCGCAATAATAAACCGACGTTTGCCGGGTATTATGCGCAGATTATCAGCCGTCTTAAAACGATACAGCCCGACGCAAAATTTTTCCTTTTAACCATGCCGAAAGGTGACCGCGAAGAGGTGGAGTCGCACGCCGCACTTCTTTGCGAAATGGCAAAGATATTTGATAACACATATGTATTAGAACTCAATAAGTATTCACCCGATTTCAGCGACCCGAGAATTAAGAGCTTCTTCTGCGGCGGCCATATGAACGCGGCGGGATATATTTTAATGGCAAATATGATTACTTCGTATATTGATTACATAGTGCGCCATAATCATAAAGATTTCAGCCAGGTCGGATTTATAGGAACTCCGTATAAAAACGATACCTGATTATTAAATGAACTTAATGCAAACGCAGGGCTATGACGTAAGTCAAAGCCCTGTGTTTTTATATGATAATTATTTAGCTGTAACAAAGGCCGCTATTTGCGCGTCGGTATTTCCGGCGACGGTAACCGTGACGGTATGTGCGGTATTGTCAAGCCCGTCAAATAACTGGTATTCAATTTTGTTCGCACTGCTGCCCTGGACAATTTTTTTGCGGGAACCGTCAACTACAAACGTCAGCGTGCAGTCTGTCTTAACCGTTCCGATAAAGCCAAAAGTGTTTCCGGTAAAA
>JAFZIW010000059.1 GCA_017554125.1 Clostridia bacterium
GCTCGGCTTCAAACTTGAAAATCTTAAATCGGCGGCTTCAAAAACCGATTATTATCAGTATACCGTTACCGTTTACAGTAAAAACGATTTTTCCGGCAAGAATTATACCTTTGTTCCGAGTACCGCGAACGTAAGCTCGGATGTTTGCGGCTTTAAGGTCAAATCTATAAAGATAGAGCGGACGACACCCGAGAATATCCTGCCGAAACATTCAAATATCATTTCACCGGGACACGTCGATAATCAGCCGGCGACCAACGTTATAGACGGTAAAAACGGCACTTTTTGGAAGAACGTAAGTGAAGACCCTTGCGAACTCATTATTTGTCTTGACGACGTTTACGCGCTCAACCGCATAAGGATAGCTCACGCGAGCGAGGCGTCGATGATGTCGGTGTTTAACGCCTCTGATTATACGGTTTCGGTAAGTACCGACGGCAAAACCTTTATGCGTATAATTGACGTTACCGATAATTCGCTCGGTCTTTGCGAATATAATTTCGAGCAGGTCATCGCAAGCTACATTAAAATTAACCTTACAAAGGGAAGCGTAGTTGATAAGAATAACTATTATCTTGCCGAGGTAATGGCATACGGCGCCCGATATACCGGCTCTACCGACGGTATGGAAGTAACCGTCAATAAGTATATAGGTCCAAACGAAAAAGGAGAGGGCGTTTCCAAAAAACAGATAATCGCCCTTTGTATCCTCGGCGGCGTCGCGGTTATAAGCTTCGCGTTTGCTATTTTCTGGAAAATCAAGCATAAGAAAAAGAAATAAATCGGACTATCGCGCCGAATTAAAACAAATTTCAAGAAAGGGGAAGTGAAAGATGAAACGTAGAATAGCTTTGTTTATTTGTATCGCTTTATTGTTTACCGCTTTCTCTTTTTCCGCCTCGGCGGCAAATACTCCGTATCTCGGCTATGAATACAATACCGCCGACGAGTCCGTACCGGCGCCCGTCGGATATGAACCGTATGCGTTATATTACGGCAGAGATATGAAAGCCGGCGACTTGCTTTCACCCTTCGATATGTGCTTTTACGGCGATAACCTGTATATACTTGATTCCGGTAATTCGCGTATCGTAGTGACCGATAAAGATTTGAATTTCATAAGGCAGATAGGTGAAATCACGCTTGACGGCGAAAAGCTTAATTATGAGGGCGCAACGGGCTTTTATGTCTGTGACGACGGTAATATTCTTATAGCTGACACCAACGGTTCGAGAATTATCGAATGCGATAATGAGGGTAACGGCGTCAGAGTGTTTACCAAACCCGATACCGCCATGATAGCCGATACCATAAAGTTTAACGTTAAAAAGGTTATCCGCGATACCAACGGCGTAACCTACGTTTTGGTGGACGGTATCAACGACGGTGCGGTAACACTGCTCGGTGACGGTTCTTTCGGCGGATTCTTCGCAAGCAACGAGGTACAGAAGACCGGCGAAGTAATACTCAACTATCTGTGGAAGCGGTTTATGACCGAGGAACAGATCCGTAATTCAAAATCCGCGGCTCCCGCGTCGATTACTAATTTTGACGTCGCGGATAAGGGCTTTATATATACCGTTACGCAGTCGAGCGAGCTGGAATCAAGCGTGCGCCTTTTGAATTTCAAAGGTTCCAACCTTGAAACAAATACGAAATTCGGCGACCTCGAGTGGGACAGAAAGATAAAAAACTCGATTTCAACGACCTTTTGCGACGTTGACGTCGATGATGATAATTACGTATATCTGCTCGATTCGGCGCGCGGCAGAGTATTTGTCTATTCCGAGGATGAATACCTTATAACGGTTTTCGGCGGCATAGGCGATAAACTCGGTCAAATCGAATCGGCGGCGGCTGTTGAATCTTATGAGGACAGAGTTTACGTACTCGATGATATTCGCGGCTCGATAACCGTTTTCGTTGAAAACGAATACGTCAAAACCGTAAAGAAAGCGGCAAACCTTTTGCATAACGGACGTTTCGGCGAGGCGAAAGAGTACTTTGAAAAGGTGCTTCAAATGAATTCAAACAGCACCATAGCCTACTACGGTATAGGAATGGCGCTGGATGAAGCCGGCGATTACGCAAGCGCGCTTAAATATTTCAAACTGGCATACGATAACGAAAACTATTCGCGGGCGTTCAAGCAGGCGAGACGCGATTTTATAAAGGCGAATTTCATCTGGATAATCGCGCTTCTTGTTTTGATTATTGTCGGCATTGTGTTCCTTATTATTTTCCTTAAAAAGAAATTCGGCAGAAAGAATTCGTATGAAAGGTCGCTGCTTGACCGGAAGTATTCGGCGCCGCTATTTACGGTTTTGCATCCTATCGACGGGTACGGCCGCCTGAAAAAGGAAAAACAATGGTCACTGGTGTTGAGCTTCGGGATACTTGTCGTGCTGTTTTTAGCGCTTACCGCAAAGTGGTTGCTTACCGGCTTCTCGTTTAACGCTAACAGAGCTATTGATTACAATTTGTTTATCACGCTGGCAAAAGCGTTTTTGATAATCGGCGTTACAACTATCGCCAACTGGGCGGTGTGTACGCTGATAGAGGGCAAGGGAAAGCTCATTGATATATTCTGTATGCTTTGCTATTCTCTTGTTCCGTACGTTATTTCGATATTTTTCTATGTACTGTTCTCAAACGTTTTATGCCTCGAAGAACAGGCGTTTTTGGTGACGATTTCAATAATCGGCATAATATGGTCCGGCATACTTGTTTACGTCGGATTTATGACTATACACGAGTTCAGCTTCAAGAAAACCGCCCTGTCGGTCATTATGACCGTTTTGGGTATTGCGATTATCATATTCCTTGCGGTTTTGTTTGTCGGACTTATTCAACAGGTTATAAGCTTTGTCAAGGCGGTCTACTCTGAAGCAGTAATGATGCAGTAAAGGGGGGTTAGAGATGAAAAGAATTATCGTTTCGTTTTTATGCGCGGCAGTATTGGTCGTTTCCTTTTGCTCGTGCTCAAAGAAAATTCTTCCTACCGGAATCAGCGTTAAAAGCGCCGGACTGAGCGATACCGTAGCTTTGCCGGAGTTTTCCGATGAGGTTAAGGCGTTTGCGCCGGAAGAGTATGACGTTGTCGCCGATAATTCCTCGCTTTCTCTGTTTGCCAACCTCACTACCGGTGATTTCGCTTTATACGATAAGGCTCACGCGGTGTATCATTACAGCGGTAAATGGGAAGTGCTCGACCCCGAAAACCCCATAAGTGAGCTTAATTTCGGCAGAATTAAAACCGACTTGGTATCCTTGATATCCATAAACTACGTTCAGCTCAGCACAATAGCGGGAACGGCGGTACCTTTCTATATGAACAGCTACGCGTACTGCATTATGAATAACAAGGTTACGGTCGATACAATTAAAGACGGATACAGAGCGACCTTCTTTTTCAGCGATATAGAAGCGTATATCTCGGTTGAAATCGTTTTGAAAGAAGACGGTATCAGCGCAAGAATAGTAGGAAGCGAAATAAAAACGGGCAATGATTATCTTATAACCTCGATTTCGCTTTTGCCCGGATTTATGGCGGGCTACGAGAAAAACGACGGATACTGCTTCGTGCCGTCGGGAAGCGGCGCGCTTATTCCGCTTGATTCCGGCAGGGGAGATACCACGGAATACAAGGAGCCGGTTTACGGCGAGGATACGGCGCTTGCCGTTGATGAATACAAGGGCCCTGCCAAAAACATTTACGTTCCGGTTTACGGAATAAAAGAAAATGATTATGCGATAACCGCCATAATAAGCGAGGGCGACGTTTACGCGGATATTCAGGCGAATGCAAACGGACTTACAACCTGCTATACGAGGGTCTATTCCACCTACACCACCTCGTCGATAGAAAGCACAACCCTTTTTGAATCCAACTTTGAAAATCAGCGTATTATTTACGGCGCGGAGCAGAGAAGCGAGTTTACCGATTATACCGTAGATTATCATTTCAATTACGGAAACAAAGCGAATTACGCTTGGATGGCGGAATGTTACCGCGATTATTTGGATTTGAAAGCCAATCCCGAAGCGCCGAAGCTTGCGATAACGCTTTACGGCGCGGCATATAAGAAAGCCAATTTCGCCGGCGTTCCGTATTCCGACGATTTCGCGCTCACCTCGTTTGACGACGTTTCAAAAATCGTTTCGGAATTTGAAAGCGGTACGGTCGCTCTTAACATGAGCGGATTTAACGGTACCGGCGTGGATACCGAGGAAATAACTCCTTCGTTTTCGCCCGCTTCGGTCGTCGGCTCGAAAAACGATTTTAAGAAATTAGTCGGCGATTTGAAAGATAAGAAAACAGAGGCATACTACGACCTTAACTTTTTAACGTTTAAGAGTACGGGCAACGGATATTCCGTTTATTCCGACGTGTGCCGTTCAATATTCAATACGAGAACTCCGATTTATAAGTATATGAGGTCGACCTACGTTCCGGTCAATAACGAGAATCCCTCGTATCTCACCGTGCCGGAAATGGTATACAGCGCCTCGGCGAATTTTCTTAAATCTTATGATTATTCCTGCGGTCTGTCTTATTCGGGGCTCGGCGAAATGCTTTATTCCGATTTCAAGAGCGGCGGAAACCGCAGAGTAACGGTTGAAATATTCAAAAAACTGTTAAGCGAGGCGTCGGATAAGAAAGGAATAGCGCTCGAAGGCGCAAACGCATATACTTACCCGTATATAAGCAGGATATTCTCAATGCCCGTCACTTCGGACGGAAACGTGCTTTTCAGTCGTGACATACCTTTCTTACAGATGGTTTTACACGGCAGTATAGCTTATTCCGCTGAATATGACGGAAGCGTGCTTGATTCAATAGCTTTCGGCGCCGACCCGTCTTTCTACGGTGTAATGTATAATGACAGCGAGCTTTTTGAAACAACGTTTAACTGGCTGTACGGCTCCACGTATACAAACTGGCTTGAAAAAGCAAAGGCGGCGTATAAGCAGTACAGTTCGGTTTACAGCGGGCTTTATTCTGAAAAATTTGTCGATTACGAGGAATCGGACGGCGTATCCGTCAGTACTTTCTCAGACGGTACCAAGGTATACGTCAACCGCGGTTCGTCCGAGGCAACCGTTGACGGTGTTACCGTCGGCGCAAACAATTATAAAGTGGTAGGAAGGGGTTGAGTTGTATGAAAAAGCCGAAGCTTACAATTGAAGGACGGCGCGCTATGACCGGTAGACTTTTTGTCCTGCCGTTCTACATCGGTTTTGCATACTTTTTCCTCCGTTCCGCAATTCAGTCTTTCTGGTTTATTTTCAATGACGTTAAACTTCAGCCCGGCGGTTTCGCCATGACCAACGTCGGCTTAAAGAATTTAAGGTATATTTTCAAAACCGACCC
>JAFZIW010000060.1 GCA_017554125.1 Clostridia bacterium
ACCAAACGGTTAAGGCGGCGTTTTTCATTTAGCGTTTAGCACACACATTTTCCCGAAGATTTACTCTTCGGCGTCGGAAAACCGCGGTTGAAGATGTGAGCGCTAATCAGTTGAGAATTAAACCAACTCGATTATTGCCATTTCTGCAGCATCGCCGCGGCGCGGACCGGTTTTGGTAATACGGCAATAACCGCCGTTTACCTCCTGGTACTTCGGAGCGATTTCGTTAAAGAGCTTAACGACTACCGACTCTTTGGTAATAAACGCCATTGCCTGACGGCGACTGTGAAGATTATTGGTCTTGGCGAGTGTAATATACTTCTCTGTCATTGACCTGACCTCTTTCGCGCGGGTCACGGTGGTCTCTATTTTGCCGTTTTCGAGCAAAAACGTCACCATGGCGCGAAGCATAGCGGTTCTATGGTCAGATGACCTTCCGAGTTTTCTTGTTCCCGGCATATGCTTTCACTCCTTTACTCATCATCTTTCTTGAGGCTGAAGCCAAACGAATCAAGCTTGGCGATAACCTCTTCAAGAGATTTGCGGCCGAGATTTCTGACCTTCATCATATCCTCTTCGGACTTGTTGGTAAGGTCTTCGACCGTATTGATGCCTGCGCGCTTGAGGCAGTTGAAGCTGCGTACGGAAAGATCGAGCTCGTCGATAGTAAGGTCGAGCGCCTTTTCCTTTTCGCTGTCGCTCTTCTCCGCCATTATGCTGCCGGCATTGTTCACACCCTCGGCAAGGTCAAGGAACAGTTCAAAATGCTCAATGAGTATTTTCGCCGAGAGAGACACTGCCTCGTTGGCGGCGATAGAACCGTCTGTCCAAACCTCTAAGGTGAGTTTGTTCTTATCGACAACGTTACCTACACGGGTATTGTCGACGTTGAAGTTTGCCTTCAAAACCGGAGTATAAATAGAATCTATCGGAATAACGCCGATAATATTCTGCGCCGATTTGTTTTGCTCCGCCGAAACGTAGCCTCTGCCCTTATCGAGCGTCATCTCCATATTGAGCTTTCCGCCCTCGTCAAGAGTGGCTATATACATATCGGGGTTGAGAATTTCAACCTCAAAGTCAGCCTTGATATCGGCAGCGGTAACAACGCAGGGGCCGACCGCTTCGATATAAATCTTTTTAGCGGTATCGGAATGAAGCTTTGCGATAACTCCTTTAAGGTTAAGCACGATTTCGGTCACGTCTTCTTTCACACCGGGAAGGGTGGAAAACTCATGAACGACGCCGTCAATCTTAACGTTGGTTATGGCAACGCCGGGAAGAGTCGATAAAAGCACCCTTCTCATGCTGTTGCCGAGCGTAGTCGCATAGCCGCGCTCCAGCGGTTCCATTACGAACTTACCGTATTTACCGTCGCTTGACAGTTCGAGTGTTTCAATTCTGGGCTTTTCAATTTCTAACATTTAAAAGCTCCTTCTCCGCATCGCAAAATATTGTACCGCACTGCTTCGACGCGGTCAAGCAGACGCGGGTATGAGATTACCTTGAATAGTACTCAACGATGAGCTGCTCATCAACGGGCGCTTCGATCTGATCGCGCTCGGGCAGAGCCACAACCTTAACGGTCATGTTCTCACGGTCTACCGAAAGCCATTCCGCTACGGGACGCGCGCTGTTTGCTTCGATGACAGACTTCATTTTCTCAAAGCCTCTCGCCTTTTCGCAAACCGCGATCTCGTCGCCGCCTTTAAGCAGGTAGGACGCGATATCGACTCTGTGACCGTTTACCTCAAAGTGACCGTGACCAACGAGCTGACGCGCTTCCGCACGGCTGGACGCAAATCCCGCTCTGTAAACGACGTTATCAAGTCTGCTCTCTAAAATGCGGAGCAAATTATCGCCGGTAACGCCCTGTTTTCTCTCGGCAACCTCAAAATAATGATGGAATTGACCTTCCTGAACGCCGTAAAAACGTCTCGCGGTCTGTTTAGCGCGAAGCTGCAAACCGTATTCTGATGACTTCTTTCTACCCTGTCCGTGCTGGCCGGGCGCATAACTGCGAGCTTCCAGCGAACATTTTTCGGAATAGCAGCGGTCGCCTTTAAGGAACAACTTTTTGCCCTCGCGGCGGCAAAGTCTGCATACTGCTCCGGTATATCTTGCCATCTGTTACACCTCCAAAATTTTAGCGTGTCGCATGAATTCCGCCTTTTGCCGGATCCTGCGGCTGCTTGTGTTAAAATACCCGGAAATCTTTTTGATTTCCTTCGTTTTGCCTGTTATTAAACGCGTCTGCGTTTAGGCGGACGGCAACCGTTGTGCGGGATAGGGGTAACGTCTTTGATCATACTTACCTCAAGCCCCGCGGACTGCAAAGCGCGGATAGCCGCTTCACGTCCGGCGCCGGGTCCCTTAACGTAAACTTCGACAGTTTTAAGACCATGCTCCATAGCGTTCTTTGCCGCAAGCTCGGCGGCACTCTGCGCCGCGAAAGGCGTAGACTTTTTAGAACCGCGGAAACCGAGTTCACCGGCGGAAGCCCATGAAAGAGCGTTGCCCTGGGTATCGGTTATGGTAACTATCGTGTTATTGAAGGTAGACTGAATATGAGCCGCACCGCGTTCAATGTTCTTCTTTTCACGACGACGGCGAACGCCGCCTTTTTTAGCAGTAGCCATTAGTTCTTACCTCCTTATTTCTTCTTGTTCGCAATAGTTCTCTTCGGACCTTTGCGTGTACGCGCGTTGGTCTTGGAGCGCTGACCTCTTACGGGAAGTCCCTTGCGATGACGGACACCGCGGTAACTGCCGATTTCGATAAGACGCTTGATATCAAGAGCTACGGTACGGCGACGGTCACCTTCAACCTGAAGGTTATGGTCGATATACTCACGGAGCTTTGAGATATCTTCATCGGTCAGATCTTTTACGCGAACATCCGGGTTAACGCCGGTTTCACTTAAGATTTTTTTAGATGTTGTAAGACCTATACCGTAGATATAAGTGAGTCCTATTTCAACTCGCTTTTCGTTGGGAAGGTCAACACCAGCAATACGTGCCATAGATTGTTAGCACCTCCATTTTTCTTTTGGCGTGACAGGCAGCCAACCTGCCACCGGACGGTATCCGCTTATCCCTGACGCTGTTTATGCTTCGGGTTCTCGCAAATAACCATTACTTTACCTTTGCGTTTAATGATTTTACATTTCTCGCAAATCTTTTTTACAGAAGGTCTGACTTTCATTTAGATTACCTCCTAAATTCTTCTGTTTATTTAGAGCGCCAGGTTATGCGCCCTTTGGACAGATCGTAAGGCGACATTTCAACCGTCACTTTATCGCCGGGGAGTATACGTATGAAATTCATACGCAGCTTGCCCGAGATGTGCGCCAGTATCACGTGTCCGCCCTGTATCTCTACCTTAAACATTGCGTTGGGCATTGCCTCAACAACGGTGCCTTCAAGTTCTATCATATCTGATTTCGACATAATTTTCCTCCAAAATCGTATCGCTTAAACGGTTACCCTTATAGGCGACTTTTTATCCCTTCGCGCTGCACACTGCGCTATGGGCGCCGCCCGCTTTTCCTTACGGCTGTACATATCTTAATTATCCGCCACGGTCATAATTTTAGGACCGTCCGGCGTGATAACCACGGTATGCTCGAAATGAGCCGAAAGAGAACCGTCACGGGTTAAAACCGTCCAACCGTCCGGCAAGACCTTTACGCCGTAATTCCCGGCGTTGACCATGGGTTCGATGGCCAAAGTCATGCCCGGAAGTAACCGGATGCCGTGACCCGCGGCGCCGAAATTCGGGACCTCGGGCGCCTCGTGGAGATTCGTGCCGATACCGTGACCGACAAATTCTCTTACCACGCTGAATCCGTTTGCTTCCACAAAACACTGTATCGCATGGGATATATCGCCGATCCTGCCGCCTGCGAGCGCCGCCGAAATACCTTTATAAAGGCTTTCTCTCGTAACGCTCATCAGCCGCTTCGCCTGTTCGGATACGTCCCCGCAGGCAAATGTGGCGGCATTGTCGCCGTGGTAACCGTCAAACTTTGCGCCGAGGTCAATGGAAACTATGTCCCCCGCCTCGAGTTTGCGCTTTTTTGACGGTATCCCGTGGATAACCTCGTTGTTGACAGATATGCAGGCGGTAGCGGGATAGCCCTCATAGTGCTTAAAGTTAGGAACAGCGCCCTGACTTAAAATATACTTTTCGGCTATCTCGTCAAGCTCGGCGGTGGTGACCCCCGGTTCAACCGCTTCGCCCGCTATCTTCAATGCTCCTGCCGATATTCTGCAAGCTTCCCGCATAACAGAAAGCTCGCGACCGGTTTTCAGTACCACCATTTTTATATCCCCGCAAGCGCATTAAGCACCAGAGCGGTAGTATCCTCAACCTTATCCTGACCCTTTACCTCGAGCAGTTTGCCCTGAGCCTTATAATAGCTTTTGAGCGGCTCGGTCTGGTCATGATAAACATTGAGCCGGTTTTTCACGGTCTCGGGCTCATCGTCCTTACGGATAACAAGCGCCTCGCCGCACTGGTTGCATACGCCCTCTTTCTCGGGCTTCTTGAACTCGGTATGATAGCTCGCGCCGCAGCCGGGACATACTCTTCTTCCCGACATACGCTTTACTATCTCGCTGTCGTCAACCTCGATGGAAAGCGCCGCGTCTACGGTAATTCCCATACCGTCAAGCGCTTCCGCCTGAGGTATCGTGCGCGGAAAGCCGTCTAAAATGAAGCCTTCCTTGCAGTCGTCCGCAGAAAGCCGCTCCTTGATGATGCCTATTACGACCTCATCGGGAACAAGCTCGCCGCGTTCGGTATACTGCTTTGCGCGCAGACCCATCTCGGTACCCTCTTTAAGAGCGGCACGGATGATGTTTCCGGTTGAAATGGTGGGTATTCTGTATTTTTCGGAAATGATTTCCGCCTGGGTGCCTTTGCCGGCACCCGGCGCGCCCAATAAAATCAACTTCATAACGTTACTCCGATCAGTCAAGGAATCCCTTGTAGTGCCGCATCATCATCTGCGATTCGAGATTCTGTACCAGTTCGAGCGCAACGCCGACAACGATCAGTATCGAAGTACCGCCGAGCGAAATGTTGAGTCCGCCCATGGTGCCGCCGAAGAGGCTCATCATTATCGGAAGTATCGCAACAACACTTAAGAACAGAGCGCCCAAAAGGGTTATTCTCGAAAGTATCTTCGCAATGAAATCGGAGGTGGGCTTTCCGGGTCTGATACCGGGTATCGCACCGCCGTTTTTGCGGAGGTTGTTCGACATTTCAATAGGATTGAACTGAATGGTCGCGTAAAAATACGCAAACGCGATTATGAGTATGAAATAAAGGACCGCGTAGAAAATTCCGCGTGTGCTGAAAAGTGCGAGTGTTTTGGCGAAGAAAGTATCGGTATTCTTCATAAAGCCGAGTATCATGGTCGGAACCATGAGGATGGACGAAGCGAAGATTATCGGCATAACGCCCGACATATTGACCTTGATCGGAATATGGGTGTTCTGCCCGCCGTACATCTTGTTGCCCACAACGCGCTTTGCATACTGAACGGGTATTCTGCGCTCGGCGCCGGTCATCCAAACGATGAACACGATAACTACGAGGAATATCAGAATGATTCCGACAACCGCAAACTGATGGTTGCCTATCCACGCGCCGCGAAGCTTCTGATACGCTTCCTGAGCGCGGGAAATAATACCTGCGAAGAGCAGTATGGAAATACCGTTTCCGATACCCTTTACGTCGATTTGTTCGCCGAGCCACATAACGAGCGCACTGCCCGCGGTAAGCGCGAGAACTATTACGAATCCCGCGAAGACCATAGCGCCTTTGCCGGCGGTTGTTACACCGCTTATAAGGAAGTTGCTTCCCTTCAGATAGAAGAAATATGCAATACCCTGAATAAGTGCGAGCGCAACGGTCATGTATCTGGTTATAGCGGCGAGCTTCTTCTGTCCCTCTTCGCCCTCTTTCGAGAGTCGCTCAAGTGCGGGGATAGCCACGCACAAAAGCTGAATGATAATTGAAGAGTTGATGTACGGGGTTACCGACATTGCGAAGATAGCGCCGTATTCAAGACCGCCGCCGGTGAGTATCGACAGATAATTGAAAAAGTCGTTGCTGCTGTTGTTAAAGGAATCAGCAAGCACTGTCGTATTGATAAACGGCGCCGGTATTGCCGAACCGATACGGAAAATTGCGATTATGAAGAATGTAAAGAGAATTTTTCTGCGTATCTCTTTAACCTTCCACGCGTTTCTGATTATATCCAACATACTCAGATCACCTCAGCCTTTCCGCCCGCGGCGGCGATTTTCTCGGCTGCCGAAGCTGAAAATGCATTGAGTTTAACCGTGAGATTCTTGGTGATTTTACCGTTACCGAGAACCTTTACGGGAAGACCTGTCTTGCGGATAATTCTTTTTTCTGCCAAAGCGGCGGCGTCAACCGTCGCGCCATCCTCGAAGACTTCGAGTGTGCCAACATTGATACTGAGCCAGTCTTTAGCAAAAATATTGTTAAAACCACGCTTCGGTACGCGGCGCTGGAGCGGCATCTGGCCGCCTTCAAAACCCGGTCTCATACCGTGACCGGCACGCGCCTTCTGACCCTTATGGCCTTTACCGGCGGTTTTGCCGTTGCCCGAACCGTGACCTCTGCCTATACGCTTAACCTCTTTCGTGGAGCCTTCGGCAGGTGACAATTCATGCAATTTCATTGTTGTTTGCACCTCCTTGCAATTTTGCGGTTTACCGCGTTTTACGGTTTAATTACTTGCCTTCGACAATCTGTACGAGGTGAGAAACCTTGTTTATCTTGCCGCGGGTCTGCGCGTTATCCGGCTGAACCGAAGTGTCGCCGAGTTTGCTCAGTCCCAGTGATTTCACCGTAGCGATCTGATCCTTTTTGGAACCGATCGTACTTTTAACAAGTTTTACAGTAAGGCCGGCAGCCTTTTTCTTTGTTGCCATAGTGCTGCTCCTCCTTAACCTAATATTTCCTTTTTGTCTTTGCCGCGAACGAGAGCTACCTGCTCAACGTCACGTAAAGCCGCAAGGCCTGCAACCGTCGCGCGAACCACATTGCAAGGATTATTCGAGCGAAGCGCCTTTGTACGGATATCTTTGATACCTACGGTCTCAACTACCGCACGTACAGCGCCGCCGGCGATAACGCCGGTACCGGGGGCGGCGGGCTTCAAGAGCACGCGGCCTGCGCCGAATTCGCCTATAATCTCATGAGGAATTGTAGTGCCTTTAAGAGAAACCTTGATAAGATTTTTCTTGGCGTCTTCAATACCCTTGCGGATTGCATCCGGAACTTCGCCGGCTTTACCGAGACCGTAGCCTACGGTGCCCGCGCCGTCGCCTACGACGACCAGCGCCGCGAATTTCATGATGCGACCGCCCTTAACGGTTTTGGAAACGCGGTTTATTGATACCACGCGCTCCTGTAAATCTAATTTTGATGCGTCAATATTTGTAGCCAAAAGTATTCTCCTCCTTCTTAAAACTTGAGGCCGCCCTCACGGGCACCTTCGGCAAGTTCTTTGACACGGCCGTGATAAATGTAACCGCCGCGGTCAAATACGACCTCGGAGATCTTCTTTTTCTTGGCACGTTCCGCTATAAGCTTTCCAACCTTGCGGGCGCCCTCGCAATTACCGCCGGAAGCACCGAAATCCTTTTCGTTGGACGCGGCGGCGGCGAGTGTAACACCCTTTACGTCGTCAATAAGCTGGGCGTAGATATGGCTGTTGGAGCGGAATACGTCAAGGCGGGGTCTCTCGGCAGTACCGGTGATCTTGGAACGAACACGGGCATGACGATGCAGACGCGCTGCGTTGCTGTTAGTTTTGCTAACCATTTTTCATACACTCCTTTATCATTTCTTAGCGCCCTTGGCGGCCTTACCTTCTTTGCGGCGGATATGCTCGCCCGCGTACTTGATGCCCTTGCCCTTATAAGGCTCCGGCGGACGCTTTGCGCGAACTTCCGCGGCAAACTGGCCGACCATTTGCTTATCCGCACCGCTGATAACTATCTGGTTAGCAGACGGTACTTCAACCTTTATCCCTTTAATCTCGGGAATGATTACCTGATGAGAGTAGCCGAGGTTCATAACGAGGTCGTTGCCCTGCTTCTGCGCACGGTAACCGACGCCGTTTACCTCAAGCGTTTTCGTATAGCCCTCGGTCACGCCGATAACCATATTGGAAATAAGCGTTCTTGTGAGGCCGTGAAGTGAACGGTGTACCTTGTCGTCGCTCGGACGGGTAACCACTATTTCGGCGCCGTTTATCTCAACCGCGATTTCGGGGTTGAAATCCAGGGCAAGCTCGCCCTTCGGACCTTTGACCGTGATATGATTGCCGTCGAGTTTAACGTCGACACCCGCCGGAATTACTACCGGCATTTTTCCTATTCTTGACATCGCTTTTCCTCCTCTTACCACACGAAAGCAAGGACTTCTCCGCCGACGTTTTCGCGGCGCGCCTGCTTATCGGTCATGATACCCTTAGAGGTGGAAAGGATAGCTACGCCGAGGCCCCTCATAACCTTCGGCATATCCTCTACGTTTGTGTAGATCCTCAGACCCGGTTTTGAAACGCGACGGATACCGCTTATGGTCTGAGATTTATTCTGGCCGTACTTCAACACAATGTGAATTACGCCCTGCTTACCGTCTTCCTCGACGGTGAAGCTCGTGATGTAACCCTCGTCAAGCAAAATCTGGGCGATTGCCTTCTTTACTTTGGACGCCGGTACATCTACCGAATCATGCTTTGCCGAGGATGCGTTGCGAATACGCGTCAGCATATCGGCAATAGTATCGGTGATTTGCATACCGTAAACCTCCTTAGTGTGACCATTTGTCACAGTTTCAATACAATAGCCTTACCAGCTTGCCTTCTTAACTCCGGGGATCTCACCCTTATAGGCGAGTTCTCTGAAGCATATACGGCAGATGCCGTACTTGCGAAGATAAGCATGGGGGCGGCCACAGATTTTGCATCTGTTATACTGTCTGGTTGAAAACTTGGCGGGACGCGCCTGCCTTACTTTCATAGATGTTTTAGCCATAATCCTTCTCCTTACTTCGCAAATGGAGCGCCCATAAGAGTCAATAACTCGCGAGCCTCTTCATCGGTTTTGGCGGTGGTCACAATGATTATGTCCATACCGCGAACCTTGTCTATCTTATCGTATTCTATCTCCGGGAATATAAGCTGTTCCTTAACGCCCATGGCATAGTTGCCGCGACCGTCGAAGGAATCGGGGTTGATTCCGCGGAAGTCACGCACGCGCGGAAGCGCCGCGTAAAAGAGTCTTTCAATAAACTCATACATTCTGTCGCCGCGAAGGGTTACCTTTGCGCCTATCGGCATACCTGCGCGAAGCTTAAAGTTCGCAACCGACTTTTTGGCGCGGCAGACAACCGCCTTCTGACCGGTGATCTGACCTAAATCGGCGATAACGGCGTCAAGCGCTTTCGCGTTTTCCTTCGCCTCGCCGCAGCCGACATTGATTATGACCTTCTCGAGTTTCGGGATTTGCATAACACTCTTGTAGCCAAACTTGGTCATCAATGCGGGAGCTATCGAATTTTTATATTCGTTTGCCAGCGTTGACATATGTCATGTCCTCCTTACTCTTAAAAAGTCTTACCGCATTGTTTGCAAACGCGGTATTTCTTGCCGTCCTCAACCTTGGTACCTACTCTCACCGCGTTGTTGCATTTCGGGCAGACAAGCTGAACCTTGCATGCGTAAACGGCGCTTTCGGTTTCGATTATACCGGACGGGTCGCCTGCTTTTCTGGGCTTAACGTGTTTTTTAACCTTGTTAAGACCCTCTACGATTACTTTACCCTCTTTGGGGCTTACTTCGAGAACCTTGCCCGTCTTGCCGCGATAATTATCGTCGCCGGTGAGCAATTTTACGGTGTCGCCGGTTTTAATGTGAAGCTTACTCATATTCTTTTACCTCCCATTAAAGTACTTCCGGAGCGAGCGAAAGGATCTTGGTGTAATCCTTTTCGCGTAATTCTCTGGCTACCGGCCCGAAAATACGGGTTCCCCTCGGGTTCTTATCGTCACGGATAAGAACAGCCGCGTTTTCATCAAATCTGATATATGTGCCATCATTGCGGCGAAGGCCTTTTGCGGAACGAACCACAACTGCCTTAACAACTTCGCCCTTCTTAACGGTACCACCCGGAGTGGCCTTTTTAACAGAAGCAACGATTACATCGCCGATGTTGGCATACCTCCTTTTGGAGCCGCCGAGAACACGGATGCACTGGATTTCCTTGGCACCGGTATTGTCGGCAACCTTGAGGTAACTCTGTTGCTGTATCACAGTGTATTCCTCCTTGTGCTTACTTAGCCTTCTCGACTATTTCGACTACGCGCCATCTCTTGTCTTTTGAGAGGGGTCTTGTTTCCATGATAAGCACTCTGTCGCCGATATTGCAGGCGTTTTCCTCATCATGAGCCTTAAGTCGAATCGTGTTTTTGATAATCTTCTTATAAAGAGGATGCTTAACGTTGTCTTCGATAGCAACGACGACGGTTTTATCCATCTTGTCGCTTACAACCTTGCCCACTCTTGTTTTACGAAGGTTTCTCTCTTCCATCTGACTTTACCTCCCTCAAGCAGTCTTGCCGTCTTTGATTTCGTACTCGCGAATAACTGTCTTAACGCGGGCGATATCCTTTTTAACGGCAGCAATGCGCTGTGGGTTGTCGAGCTGATTGATCGCGTGCTGGAAACGGAGCTTATAAAGCTCATCCTTCAGATTTGCGAGCATTTCGTTAAGCTCGGGTATAGTATTATCTCTGATTTCCTTTGCGTTCATTACTGCTCACCACCCATCTCTTTGGTAACAAACTTGCACTTGATCGGCAGTTTGTTCGCCGCAAGACGCATAGCCTCGCGGGCGAGATCCTCGGTAACTCCGCCTATCTCGAACATAACGCGACCCGGTTTTACAACCGCGACCCAATATTCGGGAGAACCTTTACCTGAACCCACTCGGGTCTCGGCGGGTTTTTCGGTTATCGGCTTATCGGGGAATATTTTTATCCAAACCTGACCGCCACGCTTGATATAACGGGTCATCGCTATACGGGCGGCTTCTATCTGGTTTGAGGTGATCCACGCCGGCTCCGCGGCCTGAAGACCGTAATCGCCGTGTGTGACCGTGGTGCCGCGGGAAGCGGTGCCGGTCAGTCTGCCGCGCTGAACGCGACGGTATTTAACACGTTTCGGCATTAACATCAGCGTGTACCTCCTCTTCTGTTATTGCGGCGATTTTCATTAAGAACTTCGCCTTTATAGATCCAAACCTTGACGCCGATTATACCGTAGGTCGTTTTTGCCTCGGCAAAACCGTAGTCAATATCGGCTCTGAGTGTCTGAAGCGGAATGGTACCCTCATGGTACTGCTCGCTTCTTGCGATTTCGGCGCCGCCGAGGCGTCCCGAAACCTGAGTTTTGATACCCTTAACGCCGAGTCTCATAGCTCTGCCTATTGATAACTTCATCGCTCTTCTGAAAGAAACACGTTTCTCAAGCTGAGCGGCGATAGCTTCGGCAACGAGCTGTGCGTTGGTGTCGGGGTTCTTGATTTCAACAATGTTGATGATTACGGGTTTACCGAGCATCTCCTGGCATTTTACGCGGAGTTTTTCAATTTCCGCACCGTTTCTGCCTATTACCATACCCGGTTTGCCGCAATGAATGTGGAGTCTCACTCTCTTGTCGTCACGTTCGATTTCTACTTTGGCAATACCCGCGGAAAAGAGTGTTTTCTTGAGGTATTTGCGGAGGTTGTAGTCTTCAACCAACGAATCGCCGAAAGCGCTGTCGGAAACGTACCAACGTGAGTCCCAGTTCTTGATTATACCTACACGGTAGCCGTGCGGATTAACTTTCTGACCCATAACTTAACCTCCCTTTCTTAAATCTCACGCTCTTTGAGAACTATAGTCATGTGACTTGTTCTCTTGAGTATGCGGTGCGCTCTGCCGTGATCCTTCGGTCTGATTCTCTTGAGAGTCGGGCCGGGGCACACATAGCACTCCGCGACATACAGATTTTTCATGTCCATATTCTTGTTTTCGGCATTCGCCATTGCTGATTTAAGCAACTTCTCTAAATACTCACAAGCAGCCTTAGGAGTAAATTTGAGAATAGCCATAGCTTTTTCAGCATCTTTGCCCCGGATGAGGTCCAGGACAATATTCACCTTACGGGGTGAAATACGGGCATATTTAACGATTGCCCTTGCTTCCATAGTTAATTCTCCTCTCCTCTGCTTATTTAGAGCCGGTTGTCTTCGCGCCGGCGTGGCCTCTGAACGTTCTTGTGGGCGCAAACTCACCGAGCTTGTGACCAACCATATCCTCGGTTACATATACCGGAACGTGCTTACGTCCGTCATGAACCGCAAAAGTATGTCCGACGAAATCGGGGAATATGGTTGATGAACGGCTCCAGGTTTTAAGCACGCGCTTTTCACCGGACTTATTCATTTCTTCGACTCTTTTGAGCAAAACGGGTTGCACATAAGGTCCTTTTTTAACGCTTCTTCCCATTATGATATCTCCTTTCGTCTGACTTACTTACGACGCTTTACGATATATTTATCGCTTGCCTTGTTCTTCTTGCGGGTCTTATATCCGAGCGTCGGTTTACCCCAGGGGGTAACAGGGCCGGGACGACCGATAGGCGATTTACCTTCACCGCCGCCGTGGGGGTGATCGTTCGGGTTCATTACGGAACCGCGGACCGTCGGGCGCCAACCCATGTGACGTTTTCTTCCTGCCTTACCGTAATTAACGTTAGCGTGCTCCGGATTTGAAACAACGCCTACGGTAGCCATGCAGTTTTCGGGAACGTTACGAAGTTCGCCCGAAGGAAGGCGTAAGAGCGCCATACCGTTTTCTTTCGCCATGAGCTGAGCCATGTTGCCGGCGGAACGCGCAAGCTGCGCGCCCTTGCCGGGGTAAAGCTCTACGTTATGAACGAAGGTACCTACCGGTATGTTGATAAGCGGGAGCGCGTTGCCGGGTTTGATATCGGCGTCGGGACCGCTTACTATCTTGTCGCCTACTTTGAGGTCCTGGGGAGCGAGGATGTAACGCTTCTCGCCGTCCTCGTACTGAACGAGGGCTATAAACGCAGAACGGTTGGGGTCGTATTCAAGGGTCAAAACCTCGGCGGTTACGCCGAAACGCTCGCGCTTGAAATCGATGATTCTGTACTTTCTGCGGTTGCCGCCGCCTCTGTGGCGGACGGTGATGCGGCCGTAGCTGTTGCGGCCGGCATTCTTCTTGATAGGTTCAAGCAGACTTCTCTCGGGCGCAACCTTTGACAACTCGGAATAATCCATGGTGGTCATGTTGCGGCGGCCGTTGGTAGTCGGCTTATAATGTTTTATTGCCATTTGTTTTCACTCTCCTATTTTGGCTTAGCGAAACCTTTTCGGTTTCATACATCACCGGAAACTTAATTCCCGTATACGCGTTTACTTATGCAAGTCCGTCGAAGAACTCAATGCTCTTTGAATCTTTTTTGAGCGTTACGATAGCTTTTTTCCACGAAGCGGTTTTGCCCTCGTATCTGCCCATTCTTCTCTTTTTGCCGCGCATACTTACGGTGTTTACCTTGGCAACGGTTACCTTAAAGAGCTTTTCGACCGCGTCGGCGATCTCAAGCTTGTTGGCGTCTTTTGCAACCTTAAAGGTGTATTTCTTATCCGCAATTCCGGCCATGCTCTTTTCGGTTATAACCGGTGCGATGATAATGTCTTCTGCAGCCTTCATTATGCGTACACCTCCTCGATTTGTTTGACGGCACCCTTAACGATAACGAGCTTGTCGGCGTTAATGATGTCATAAGTGTTGATGGTGTTTACAAGAGCCGCCTTGGCGCCGGGGATGTTGCCTATGCTCTTAACGGCGAAGGGGTTATTGGAATCAAGCACGATAACCGCTTTCTTCTCCGCTCCGATCGCCTTTAAGCACTCGGCGACAGTCTTGGTCTTGTATTCTTCCATTTTAAGTTCGTCAAGTACGATAATGTCGCCCGAAAGAGCCTTATCGGAAAGCGCTGATTTAAGCGCGAGACGGCGAACTTTTTTGTTGAGAGAATAAGAATAATCTCTCGGCTTCGGCGCATGAACGATACCGCCGTGTCTCCACTGCGGAGCTCTGGTAGAGCCCTGACGCGCATGGCCTGTGCCCTTTTGTCTCCACGGCTTTTTACCGCCGCCGGAAACTTCCGTGCGGGTAAGAGCGGACTGTGTGCCCTGACGCTGATTCGCGAGGTAATTAACGACCGCCGCGTGCATAACTACCGCGTTGGGTGTTATCCCGAAAATCTCATCGGCAAGAGAAATGTTGCCAACCTTTTTACCCGTCATATCAACAACTGCTAATTTCGGCATACTGAACACTCCTTCCCTTAAGCCTTAACGCTGTCGAAAAGAACAACTACCGAGCCTTTGGCACCGGGAACGGCGCCCTTGACGGCGATGATATTCTTTTCCGCGTCAACCTTAACAACACTGAGGTTCTGCACTGTTACGCGCTCGTTTCCGAGATGACCCGCCATTTTCTTGCCCTTGAAAACTCTCGAGGGGCTCGAGCAGGCGCCCAGCGAACCGCCGTGACGGTGAACAGGACCTGTACCGTGGCTCTCTTTAAGGCGGCCGAAATTCCAGCGCTTAATAGTGCCGGCGTAGCCTTTACCTTTAGATGTGCCTCTTACGTCAACCGCTTCACCCTCGGCGAAAATGTCCGCCTTGATGATGTCGCCGACGTTCAGCGCGCTGCAGTCTTCAAGACGAAGCTCGCGCAAAACCTTTTTGGGCGCAACGTCGCCCTTTTCAAAATGTCCCTTCAAAGGTTTCTTGACCTTTGACGCCTTCATGTCGCCGAAGCCGACCTGAAGAGCCTCGTAGCCGTCGTTCTCGGCGGTCTTCTTCTGCGCAACTACGCAGGGACCCGCTTCGATAACGGTTACCGGAACAACGTTTCCGTTTGCGTCAAAAAGCTGAGTCATACCGAGCTTTTTGCCGACAATACCTTTTTTCATTTTGTTTTCCTCCATTTCGGTTATTGGTCAGCGTTTGCTGACTTGACCTGCGATGCGAAAGCGAGACTTTATATATAGGTATATATATTAAAGTTTAATCTCGATTTCTACACCGGCGGGGAGCTCCAAAGACGTCAGCGCTTCAACGGTTTTGTTTGAAGGACGGATAACGTCAATAAGCCTCTTGTGTGTCCTGCTTTCGAACTGCTCGCGGCTGTCCTTATACTTATGAACTGCGCGAAGAATGGTAACGATTTCCTTTTCGGTGGGAAGCGGCACGGGGCCGGATACCCTTGCACCTGTACGTTTAGCGGTTTCCACTATCTTTTCAGCGGACTGGTCGACAAGCGCGTGGTCGTAACCTTTGATTCGAATTCGGATTTTTTCTTTCACTGCCATGTGAAAATTCGCCTCCTTAATTAGTTGGCGGGCAAAACTTACACCGTGCCGTGTGTTTCTTTCCGGCACAATATAAATACCGGTAATTGCTGGGGTCACAACAAATCCGGAGCAGCGGATCGCTCCGCCGCGGCGCACCTGATTCGCAAGTATCAGAACGCCTCCTGTTTACTTTCGCCCGGTTTGAAATCGGACATACTCCGCGGAAATTTCCCGACTCGTACGGTCGGCCACCTCCCGCATCAACGCATGTATACGCGGTTTTTCACCGCGTGCCTAAACATATTATCATATAAAAGAGGTAAATGCAAGAAAAAGTTGTTAAAAAATTCTTATAATTTTTACGAAATTTTATGAGATTTTTTGTAATATTTTCACAAACTTATAAAACAGGGCAAAATGCCCGTTTTGCCCTGTTTTACCGGTGTTCGGAAGATATTGGTGTTATGGTGTTGCTTTATTGGCATATATTGTGCAAAAAGCGCCGTACAGGCACAAAAACGGCGGGTCGCTTTTTGCGCCCCGCCGCAAGGTTTATCTTGTTTTTATTTCGCAATTTGTATCGTAAATACCGCCGTCGAGTATTATTTCTCCTATACTGTCCGCCGTAATATGCCCCGAAAGCGGATTTTTGACCGAAATAATATGTCCTTTAATATCCGCCTCGACCTCGGAATACTCAAAAGCGAAATCGGCGCCCTCAAAACGGCAGTTAATAAGCTTTAACCCTTTGCAGTAGCAAAGAGGCTGAGTTCCGGTTATCTTGCAATTTTCAAGCGTCAGGTTTTCGCTGTACCACGAAAAATACTCGCCGTTTATAACCGAGTTTTTAACCGTGACGTTTTTCGCGTGCCAGAAAGCGTCCTTCGTTTCAAACAGACAGTCGGTAAACACACTGTCCGAAATATACTGAAAAGAATATTTCCCGTTAAGCGTCAATTTATCCGCCGTAATACCGCGCGAAAGGAAAAAAGGATACTCGCCGGTAAGCTTCGAGTTCTTTATCGTAATATCCGCGCTCTTCCACCCGAATTCGGGCGAGACTATCTCACAGTCGGATATCTTCACGCGCTCGCATTCCCTTATGGCTTTTATCCCGAACATCTTACTGTCCGATATGCTGACGTCGCTGCCGTACCATATAGCCGCGCGGCAGGTCTCGCTCATTTTACACCCGGTAATTTCGGCGCGACTGACGTGCCAAAAGGGATAGCGCAAATCAAAAGAACAGTTTTCCGCCTTTACGTCGCGGCATTCTTTCAGCGCGGACTCGCCGTCCTCCTCACCCGAAAACGAACAACCGTAAAGGCTGACGCCGTTTTCGGCGTAAAGCGCGCGCTCATAGGGGAAATTCTCGTTTTTATAAACTTTCATTCCTAAAATATTTTTGTTATAACGCCGCCGTATTTTACAATGAGCGGTGCGAAAACCACGGCGACAATAGTCATCAGTTTAATGAGAATGTTTATCGACGGACCGGATGTGTCCTTGAACGGGTCGCCGACCGTATCGCCGACTACCGCGGCATGGTGCGCCTCGGAGCCTTTGCCGCCGTAAGCGCCGCCCTCGATATACTTTTTGGCGTTATCCCACGCACCGCCCGCGTTGGACATCATAATCGCAAGCAATACGCCCGAAAGCAACGCGCCGACCAGCGTACCGCCGAGCGCCTCTTCGCCCATGATAAAGCCGACCGCAAGCGGCGCCACCACGGCGAGTATCGCGGGTACTATCATCTGACGGAGCGCGGCGGAGGTCGATATTGAAACACAGCGCGCGTAATCAGGCTTTTCGGTACCCTCCATTATGCCCTTCTTCTCGCGGAACTGCCTGCGGACTTCGGCTATCATTTTGTTTGCCGCTTTGCCTACCGAGTCCATGGTAAACGCCGAGAACATAAAGGGAAGCATGGCGCCGATAAACGCGCCGGCTATGACCCAGGGGTCTAAAAAGTTAATGGCGGACAAGCCCACAACGTGAGCATAGGCGACGAAAAGCGCCAGCGCGGTGAGAGCCGCGGAGCCTATCGCAAAGCCTTTGCCTATCGCGGCGGTGGTGTTGCCTACCGAATCAAGCTTATCGGTAATGCTTCGCACCGATTCGGGCAGTCCCGCCATTTCGGCAATACCGCCCGCGTTATCCGAAACCGGACCGTATGCGTCTACCGCAATGGTCATACCCGCCGTAGAGAGCATACCGACCGCTGAAATCGCAATACCGTAAACGCCGCCCAAAAGGAACGCCGTTATTATGCCGACCGAAATCAGAATAATCGGAAATACCGTTGACATCATACCGACCGAAAGACCGCTGATAATGGTAGTCGCATCGCCTGTTTCTGATTCATGCGCTATCATACGGACGCTCGAAAAACGGTCGGAAGTATAGAATTCGGTCAGTTTGCCTATCGCGGTGCCGACTATCAGCCCGACGATAACCGCGCCCGCCAGTTTGAAGTTGCCGAAAAAGTATTTTGACAGCAACACCGAAACGCCGGCGGAAAGAAACGCCGATACATAAGTACCGATATTAAGCGCCGCCGCGGGGTTTGATTTTTTGCCGCCGCGAACGCAGAGAATGCCGACTATCGACGCGAGTATTCCCACCGCGGAAATAATGAGCGGGAAAAGCGCGCCGCGGGAAGACTTATATACGAAGCCCGAAGCAAAAGCGAGGGTAATAGCGGATATGACCGAACCGACGTAGGACTCAAAAAGGTCGGAGCCCATACCGGCGATATCACCGACGTTATCACCGACGTTATCGGCAATGACCGCGGGGTTTCTCGGGTCGTCCTCGGGTATTCCCGCCTCGACCTTGCCTACGAGGTCGGCGCCGACGTCCGCCGCTTTGGTATAAATACCGCCGCCTACTCTGCCGAAAAGCGCCATACTCGAAGCGCCGAGTCCGAAGCCGGTTAAGCATTCCGCCGCTTTTTCGCCGCCGAGAATGTAAAACGCCGAGCCGACGCCCAATATGCCGAGTCCTACCACGCAAAGGCCCATGACCGCGCCTGATTTGAAGGCGATGCCGAGGGCTTTGTTCATACCGCCGTTTTGCGCCGCGGCGGCGGTGCGCACGTTACTTTTGGTCGCAACCTGCATACCGAAGTACCCGGCAAGCACCGAGAACAGCGCGCCGAAAACGTACAGCGCCGCGGTAACGGGACTTATGGCAATGCCGATAATAACAGTCAGAAGAACTATTACTATCGCCATGGTTATGTATTCGCGCCTTAAAAACGCCATTGCGCCCGAATGAATGTAGCCGGATATCTCGCGCATACGGTCGTTGCCGGTATCTTGCCTTATTATCCAAAACGCTATCGCCGCCGCGGTTATCAGCGCGAGCGCGCCCACCGCCGGCGGTAATATGCTAAGTATTTTTTCCATAAAACACTCCAAATAAATATGAATCTGAAAAAAATCGAATCAGACGTCTAACGTCTGCCGGCGAGAGGTGTTCCCCGCCGCGTTTTATATTTATGGCGTCTGTCATCTGATTCGGTGAACAAAATTGCTCCACGGTAAAGCCGTGGAGCAATCTGTTATTACTTTGACATTATGCGAACGGATCTTCCTCTTCGCCGGTATAATCGCCGTTGGAGGCCATTATAATATCTTCAATGTCGATTTCATAGATCTCGAGATCTGCTTTCTTAAACATTACAATCATCCTCCTTATAAATTATGCGAACGCCTGGTTGAGGTAATATGCATAGTTCATCATCCACTGGAATACAGCAGCATCGCTCTTGGTCGAACGAGCCTTGGCATACTTACCGAAGCTGTAGCTTATAGTCTTAGCACTGTTCTTAACGCCGATTTCAATGTCGCCGGTCAAATACTTGGTCGGAACATCGGAAACGGTAAGTGTGCTACCTGAAAGAGCAACTTCTTTAGAATATACAAGCTCGCCGCTGTCATAAACCTTAACGGTTGCGTTAAGACCGCTTGTATTAAATGTCAAGTTCATCTTCGGCTTATAACCTGTGGTGACAGAAACGCTGGTAAGATTCCAAGTACCGTCTGTGCCGGTTGCTACAGCAGCTTTACTTGCCGGGAGATCCCAGTTAGCAACGCCGGTTTTAGCATCGCCGAATTCATCAGCGAGATTCGCATACTGAGCGGTATACTTACCGAAGTTCCAAAGCGACCTGGCATAATTCTGCTCAGCAGCAGTACCGTCTGAAATCAATGCTTCAAGGTATTGTTTAACACTGTATTCCCAGTCAGCGCTGATGGTGGTTGTGCCGCCGGAAACAGCTACAAATTTACCCGTTATCGGACGTCCCATACGGCCAACGCCGCCGTTTCTGCCGCAGGGGAATACATAATAATCAGTACCGCCAACGTTCTTTACGCCGCTCTTAACTGAAGTGGCGTTCTCGGTTACGTTGCTGCCGAGCTCATCGTTTGTCTGATAAGAATATGCGAAATAAACGCTATCATAAGCGTCAACAGCAGACTTCGCAACTAAAGCGTTGAGAACGGTGTCGCCGTCTGCCGTAAAGGAAAGAACGGCTTTCTTTGTATCGGCAAGAGCGTTTGTGGTGAGCGCAGAGGTATCGCTTATCTCTGTTTCAACTTCCGAGCAACCCGCTACCGAGCAAGCATGAGTTGTAACGTTGCCGGTTGTGGTCGTTGCGCCGTTAAAGTTATGAACGTGGATAGTGCCCGTAGCATCGGAGCAGGTATAAGTCTCCTCAGCGGTATTGGTAATGGTTATCGAACCCGCGGTAACCGTCCAGGCGGTACCCGCCGCTACGTTTGCAAGAGCTTTATCGTTAATCGAGAACTTCGCAACAAGGGTAAGAGACGTTGCCGAAACGATATCGTTGGTAGCGCTCTCAGAGAAGCCCGCGAACAAAACCTTGCTGTTTGCCGGGTTTACGTAAATATGGAAACCTTCGGTAGCGGTTGAGCAATCGATAAGCGTAAGACCTGTTGCACTGAAGGTAAGGCTACCGGCTGTGAAAGCGGTGGCGCTTGTAAAGGTTACTTCAGCGTCTACATAAGAAGCCTTGTCGCCCTGATAATAACTGGAACCTGTTACCGTGGCTGTGGCCGTACGTGCATCAGCGCTAACGGCGCCGGTGAACACGGCAACCATGCACATTGCCGCGATAAGGGCAACCGCAATTGCTTTTGTAAATACTTTGTTTGTCATCAAAACCTACTCCTAACTGGCACATGCCAAATATGTATGATTTAATACCGAACAGACTTCGGCTCATCATGATTATATCATCACTTAATAATAAATGCAAGCATTTTTTTCGAAAAAATGCACAAATTTTTTCCGGTTTTCTCGCGTTTTTAACAATAATGTTTTTGTCGCTCGCGCGGCGCTGTCAAACAAATTGACATTTTGCTCGCTATTGGGTATTATATATACAAGATGTTGTGTTCGAGGTGTCAAATGAAACTTAAATGTAAATTTGTAATCAATAACGTTGCCGGGGAAAATATAGCCGTCGCATTGGGTGCAAACACCACCTTTAAGGGCTATATCCGCCTAAACGAGACCGGCAAAGATATTTTTGAGATGTTAAAGAAGGATACGACCAGAGAAAAAATTATTGAATCACTCAAAAAATCTTATCCGGACGCGACCGAGGCGGAGCTCGCCGAAAGCGTTGACGGTATAATCGAAAAATTAAACGGCGCGGGGCTTCTCTCATGAACGGCGAACAGAATATAAAGACCGTACTCGACGAAATAGAGAAAAACGGGAAAGCCGTTTGCTATACAAAGGGATTCAGTATGCGTCCGATGTTAAGGGAAGGCAGGGATATTTCCGTGCTTTATCCCCTGACGCGCGAGCCGGAGGTAGGCGACGTGGTGCTGTTCATCCGCCCGAAAAGGGATAACGAGCTCGTCCTTCACCGTGTGGTAAAAGTAACGGCGCCCGGGAAATTTATAATCCGCGGCGACAACACCTACCTTGACGAACCGGTAAAAAGAGAAAACATTATCGCTGTTCTCGGCGGCTTTTTCAGAAAAGGCAAGTATACCGACTGCACCGCTTCAAAGGGATACCGCGTTTATAATTTTTATCAGGTACGTTTGTATTTTTTACGCAAATTTTTCCTCCACACCATGCGCATAGCCGGCGCGAAGGTGAAAAACAACGTGTTCCACCTGAACAACTTTCATCTCGACGATATTTTCAAAAAAAAATAGTCATATAAACATTTTGAAAATCACAAGCGCGGCGCAGGCGGGAATGCCGAAAACGGCGATTCCCGGAAACGTATATATGTTTACCGGTATACGGACGCCGGTAAATTTACAGGTAAGATTTACCGCCGCCAGCGCAAGAATACCGCAAAGCGCGTTTATGACCGCCGACCGTAAGGGACGGCGGCTTTTTATATGTAAAATCAGAAGCGCCGCCGCAAAAAGCGAAAGCACCGCTATCAATACGCCGGTAATAACCTTCATCATATCACCCGGAAAATACTATGAATATCCCGCGCGAAATATTCAAGAATTCTCGGCGGGCAAAGTTTCAGAAAATAAGCACTCCTGCTTTTATCGGGCGCAAAAAATGCGCGGCGGATTTCTCCGCCGCGCACACATATATAAATATATAAGCGATCAGTTGCCGAAACGGGCTACGTTGAGTTTAACGCCGGGGCCCATCGTGGTGGCGAGCACGCAGGACTTGATATACTGTCCCTTAGTCGCCGCGGGCTTTGCCTTAACTATCGCCGACATTACCGCTTCGAGGTTCTCCTTAACCTTTTCAGCGCCGAAAGAAACCTTGCCTATCGGGCAATGGATAATGTTGGTTTTGTCAAGACGGTACTCAATTTTACCCGCCTTGGCTTCGGTTACCGCTTTCGCCACGTCGGGAGTTACGGTACCCGCCTTGGGCGAAGGCATAAGACCGCGCGGACCTAAAACCTTACCGAGACGGCCGACCATACCCATCATATCGGGCGACGCGATAACAACGTCGAAATCGAGCCAGTTTTCGTTCTGAATCTTGGTGACGAGGTCTTCGGCGCCAACGTAATCGGCGCCCGCCTCTTTCGCGGCTTCGGCGTTATCGCCTTTTGTAAGAACGAGGGTCCTTACGGTTTTACCCGTTCCGTTGGGAAGAACGACCGCGCCTCTGACCTGCTGATCGGCATGCCTTGAATCGACGCCGAGACGAACGTGAACCTCAACCGTTTCGTCAAACTTGGCGGAGCCGGTTTTAACGGCTACTTCCACCGCTTCGTCAATGTCGTAAAACTTACCTTTTTCGATAAGCTTTACGCTCTCATTGTATTTTTTTCCGTGTTTCATATCAGTTTACCTCCAAACGCGCAATCAGTCTTCAACCTCAACGCCCATACTGCGAGCCGTACCGGCTATCATGCTCATCGCCGTTTCAATACTGGCGGCGTTGAGATCGGGCATTTTGGTTTCAGCGATCTTCTTGATTTGCTCACGCGTGATCTTGGCAACCTTTGTTTTATTAGGTGTGCCCGACGCGGTTTCGATGCCGCACGCCTTCTTTATAAGGACGGCTGCGGGCGGCGTCTTGGTAATGAAAGAGAAGGAGCGGTCGGCATACACGGTAATAACTACCGGGATAAGCATGCCGGCGTCGTTCTTGGTCTTTTCATTGAACGCCTTGGTAAACTCCATGATGTTTACGCCGTGCTGACCGAGCGCAGGACCTACCGGCGGCGCCGGAGTCGCTTTACCTGCGGGGATCTGCAATTTGATATAACCTATAATTTTCTGAGCCATAAATAGCACCTCCATTATTCGTGGTAACCGTGTTTTTTGGTCCGACGGCGCCGGATGAATCCGACACGCCTGACCGACACTTGGCGGAGCGGTCTTTTTCCCTGCTCCTCCCACCGTGACATATGAACGCTCAATTCCGCGGACGGTCAACCTCACCGCGAAAAATCCATATGCCGGAAGTTAATAAGCATAAAATGCGTATTAACAGTTAAATTCAGTTCAGCGAAATCTGGTCGAGTTCAAGTTCAACCGGAGTTTCTCTGCCGAACATTGAAAGTACAACGCAAACGCTGTTGGCGTCGGTATCGACCGACTTGACCACGCCGCTGTACCCTTCGAGAGGACCGCTGATGATCTTAACGGTATCTCCCACTTTGTAGCCGACTTCAACGCTGTGCTTTTCAACGCCGAATTTGGCAACTTCCTCATCGGAAAGCGGAACCGGCTTTGACCCCGGGCCCACAAACCCCGTGCAGCCGCGAATGTTGCGGACAACATACCAACTGTCATCGGTAACGATCATCTTGACCAGAACATAACCCGGAAAAACTTTTCGCTCGTATTCCTTCGTTACGCCGTCTTTGGTTTCGCTGACGGTTTCCATCGGAATATTTATGCCCTGGATAAGGTCTTGCATACCCCGGCTTTCAACCATGGTAGCAAGGTCACTCGCAACCTTATTCTCATATCCGGAATAGGTGTGAATAACATACCATTTCGCTTCTTGTTTTTCAGCCATTCGGTTTTACCTCCGCGTACTGATTCCAAGTATCCACTTCAACAGTCTGCCGAGTCCCATGTCCAAGAGCCAGACGAAAAGACCGATAACCAGGCATACGAGAAGCACGATAATCGTATTCTTAACGACTTCTCTCGGACCCGGCCAAACGATTTTCTTTACCTCGCTCTTGTAATCCTTGAAAAACGCCTTGATACGGGCAAATATCGTACGCTTCGCACCCTTGGACGCCTTGACCGCGATATAATCGTCAATGAGCAGATACGCGGTTCCGAAGACGAAAAGGGCAAGCAACGCTATCGCCGTAAAAAGAATGTTGCGACCGTAATAGGCAACGTCCGAAGCGTTGAGACCGGCGGCGTTAATATATAAATGAGGATCGCGAAGCGCGATGACCAACATAAATATACCGTCGATAAGGCCTATTGCCGGCGACGCATAACGAAGTCCCTTCGATTTGAAGGAAAAGCCCGTGAATAACACGCCGAACACCGTAAGTAAGAACCCGAAAAGGATGTAGGCGGAACGCTGCGGGTTTACAAATTCGCCCTTTGCTATTTCCTTCTTTATACCGAATGCCAACTCGGCACCGATAAAGTTCTCGCCACCGCTTCCGAGGGTGATTACGGCGAACTTCGTGAAGAACAGGACCAAAGCGGCAAGAGAAGAAGCAATGGCAAGAGCCTGAAAAATTCTGTTAATGACTTTCATGTTCCTTCTCCTTACTTTGTTTCCTTATGCAAGGTGTGCTTTCTGCAGAACCTGCAATACTTGTTCATTTCGAGCCTGTCAGGGTCGTTCTTCTTGTTTTTCATCGTGTTGTAGTTGCGCTGTTTGCATTCTGTGCATGCAAGTGTGATTTTAACTCTCATAACGGCACCTCCCGCTTTACGGAATTTATTTTTCTTTTTTTGAAGAGGTGAAAACGCCTCCCCAAAAAGAAACGCCTCCCTCAAAACGCCACGACGCCGGGTTGTACTTTTTACCACATATAGCGGCAAAAAGAAAGCACAATACAACATAGCGTACAAGGCGGCTGACAGGTTATTTTTTCCAAAAAAAAAGAACCTTCCAGAGGTAGGGCTATTATATCAAATCATATATAAATTGTCAAGTGTTTTTTACGCGTTTTTCGCCGTTTTTTCCGTTTGCGTTTTCGCTTCTTTCCGGCGGCTCTAACGGTCGGGTAAATACGAATAAGAGAACAGCGCTATGCCGGCGACGTCACCGTCGCCGAGGCACACGCTCATCTGACGCCTTAAAACGTCGGCGCCGTTATCCTTCCATTCGTCGGCGTCGGGCGGGGTCGCGGTTTTGACCTTGTACGCCGCCAGCCCGACAATAAGCTTTACCCCGTCCTGCCGCCAGACGGCTTTCCACTTGTCAAGCAGACGGTCAAAGCGGTATTCCGGGTCGGGGTACTCAAAGCCGAAATACAGCTGAGGAATTATCCAGTCAGCCGCCCCCTCGGCGCACCATTTTCTCACGTCGGCAAACAAGGAGCCTTCGTTTTTCTCTATCCCCGCCGCGGGGCTTACGCTGAAAACGACGTTTTTATCGCGGCATTTTGCGGCGCTTTTCGCGGCAAACATAAACGCCGTCACGGTCGAGCGCCTGTATTCGTCTATTGAGAGCGCCTGCGCGGCGGCGCTCTCGTAGGCGGCGAAGCTTTCCGCGTCGGTTTTATCCCCGGCACCGGGGTAAAAATAATCGTCGAAATGAACGCCCGAAATATCGTATCTTTCGGCTATTTCCCGAACTCCGCAAAGTATCCTTTTTCTGACGTTTTCGTCCATGGGGTCGAGAAAGCCGCCGTTTTCGCTTCTGAAAGGGTTTATCCAGGCGTGAAAACGCACACCCTCTTTTGCGAGCGTTTCTATCATATACTTCGGCAAATCGAAGCCGTATCGCTTCGCGTTCTCCTTTTGCGGATAGTAAGCGGAATCAAAAAGCGAATCGGAAAAGGCGCGCATATGCACAAACGCGTCGGTCGCGCCGAAGCTTGCGATTTTCTCCGCCGCCGCGGCAAAATCCGCGGCAAAATTGCCGCCGTCAAGCATTCTGTCAAGCTCGTAACAGCTTATCCAAACGCCGATAACCGCCGATTCCCCGGCGGTTATTTGTTCTTCTTTTGTCGGCTTACTTTGCGCGGCACAGCCGCAAAGCAAACTCATAAAAAGCAACGCGGCAAAAAGTTTTCTCACGTTATCATCCCGTTCAGTCGAGCATTTTGAATTCAACGGTAATATCCTTTACCGAAAACGGTTTTTTGCAGTAAAGCGACGTTATAAGCCCGTAACTCGGCGCAAGCCCCGTGCCGAACGGTACGTAATCGAACATACCGCTGAACCTCACTTCGGACGTCGTTTTCTGAACGCCGTTTGAAAAGGTGAGCGTGGCGGGCGTTTCACACTCGCCGCAAGGCAGTACCTTCGCTATGGTTTTAAGGCGGCCGGGATAGTCAAGATCAAGATATTTCGTCGTAAAGCCGCCGCGTATATCGGTAAACACGGTGCGGTTTTCGCCGTTTTCGCGTATTATAAAGCTGTCGCGCTCGCCGGAAACCGTGCTTAAAAAGCCGGAGAGCCCGTTTTCGATATGCGAGGTAAGTATGATTCCGTCGCCGATACCGGCGGCGGAAATATAGGCGGCGTTTTCGGGAAGCTTCCACCTGTACCACGCCGGACTTTTCAGCACAAAGTCGCCGGCGTTGTATGACTTTGAGTAGCCGAAGCCCTTTGCCTTATAGTTCATTATCAGAACGTCGCCGCCGAAAAGCAGTATATAATAGCCGTCTTTGTTTACGGCAAACGGCTCGCTGCCGTTTTTTGCAAACGCCTTGATGTGCTGTTCGACCGGGCGCGACACCCTGTAAACGTTTATCGTGTTGCCGTAGGTGGTCGTGGCAAGCGCGTAGGCGTTGCCGTCGCTTCCGAGCCATACAAGCCGACTCCCGCAAAGCATAATTGTTTTAGGCGCCGAACAGCCGATACCCGTATCTATCGTCTGTACCTTCATTTTATCGCCCATTATGTAAAGCGTGGTTTCGGGCAAAACCGCTTCCTTTTCGTATTTTTCGTTTGAAAAAGAAGTGATTATCCTGTATACCTCGCCCGGCTTAAAGGCGATGAGCTTGCCGTTCTGTACTTTAAGCGAGGTTACACCGGTGGTGCCGTCGCCGAGGAAGAGCTTGGCGTCGTCCGGAAAATAGAGCGGTTCGGTCTGTTTGGCGCAGTATACGCAGTTGGGTTTAATTTTGTTGCCGTAGGCGTAAAGTCTGCCGCCGAGCGCGGCAATACCTTTTGAGGATATTATCTCGCCGGGGCCGCCGCTTCTCTCCGTCACGGCGGTTACCGCTATGTTGTTGAGCGGACAGCCGGTAATTATCCGGATACAGTAATCGCTTTGTCCGTTCCAAAAACGTATAACTCCGAGGTTTCTGTCAACGTACAGATACACCGTTTCCCCGAAAATCACGGCGGAAGCGTGGTTGGCGGTCGGCGGTATCACCCATTCCGTATACTCATCGGTCGAGACGTAAACCCTGCACACAAGCGGTGAAAGAGAATCGAGACTGCCGTAGGGAAGCCTGAAAATCGACGAAAGTCCGTCCGCGGTAAAATAACACTTGAATTTTCCGGTAAGCACGTTAAGCGTTTCCGGCATTTCCGGCTCGGGATAATTAAGGTCTTCAAGCGGACTTGCCGTATCGTACCGGTTTCCCCTGCCGTTAATGCGTACGGTGGGTACGTATATTTCGCTTTCGCAGTTATCCCACCGCGCGAAGCCGCCGCACGCCTCGTAAATCGCGTAGCTTTCGTCCCCGTACGACTGCTTGGTAACAAAGGCGAATACACCGTCGCCGTCCTCTTTTACGCGGCGGTCCACCAGGAAAAACACGTCGGTCGGAATACTGAAAAGAGATTCGCTTATCCTTTGACACATTATGTTTCCGGCGCTTGAAATATTACCCTCTTCGTCAATAAAGAAGACCTGCAAAGAGGCGAACGACACGTCGCCGGTACATCTGTAAGCAACGTTATACCTCTTTGAACCCGAGTAATATACGGTATCCGTAACCGTAAACGGCAGATAAACCGTATCGGCGTACTCTACCGGTGGAACAACGCTTTCTTCTATCGCCGAAAAGCCCGGGCGCGTGTTGAGCTTGCCTTTCTGATAAATCATATTTTCGCAGTCGGACAGTACCTCCTCGTTGCTTACGTACTCGCCGGAAGAATCGTCAATACCGTACACAAACTCGCAAATCGTGCGCGACCTTTCGTTTTCGGGAAGATTCATACCTTCTAAAAATCTCATATTTATCCCTCCGTCACGGGAAGCGCGTCCTCGATGGCGTCTATACGGGATTTGAGCGACGTCCGCTTATCGCTGTATATTTTTGAAAAGAGACCCGCTTTCGCGGTATCACCGAAGGCGAGGCTTAAAAACATCGCCGTACCGTAGACGCAGGCGTCGGCGGCGTCGGTAATCTCCGTCTGCTCCGAAAGCGACTTCGCCGGCGGCATTTCGTATAAATCGTAAAGCGAGGTGTTTATGGCGCTAAGCGCCCTTTCTTTAAGCTCGGCGGCGTTGTTTTCGCTGTAAAACTCATCGCTTATTCCAATAAGCCTCGCGGCGCGTACAAATATATCGTTAATCTTCATTTTTCTTCTCCTTCATCCCGTTTATAATCTCCTGTTTCCCGGAAAGCAGAGCGTCGGGCAGCCGCGAAACATACTGCTTCGCCGTAATTATCCCTTTATCGTACAGTTCGCCGAGCACCGCCGTTTTCTCCGTCGCGGTAAAGGTTTCCGGTTCGCCCGTACCGACCGCCGCGCCGATGCTTATACCGGCGTACCGCTGCGCGTCAAACGGGAAAAACCATACTCCGCTTTCATCCTCTATTCTGATTTTGCGGTCGCCGTAAAGCCCCAGCCAGAAATCAGCCCATATTTTCGCGTTTTGTACCAGAAATTCGCGGTATCTGCTTTTTAACACGTTTATAGGCATAAGCGCCGCCGTTTGAAGCCGCGTTATCGCCGAGGCGTTCTGTGCCCGCTCGTCGCCGAGCGCCGACGGACTTGCCCCGCACTGGGTAAGCGTGTTTTCAATAAGGTTGTTCACCGCCGCGTTAAAGGCGGCGGAATAATCGGGCGGAGATACGTATTTTACCGCGCCCGCCACGTCTTCGTTTGTACCGAAAATCTTTATTATCTGACCCGGGTCGTTTGTTATCTCGCCCGAAACGGTATCGCCGTTTACTATCATCATCGGCATACCCGAGGCGATATTCGACCATACGCTCGCGGTTATCATGCGGTTAACCGCGATTTGATTCGGTATAAGATATGTGACCTCGCTCTCGCCGTAGGCTCCGCCGTCGAGTTCGTCAAATCTGAACGCGCAAAGCGGATAATAATGCAGTTTCGTATCGAAATCGGGTCTTAAAACGCCGTCCTCGGTCACCTTGACGCAGAATACCGCCGCGCCGTCCTTTTTGTACTCTTTATAAAGCTTCGTCAGCACGAGCACCTTGCCGTCGTCATCCGCTTTTAAGTTTTTAAGCGCGTTCTCTGTACCGAAGGCGTGCGCCTGCCTTAAAACGGCTTGCTTATCCTTTTTCGCGGCGATTATGATATACGGCTGCGCCTGAACGTCGGTTTCATCCTTATCGGCGAAATAAACGTCGCGGACGTCGAGCACCTCGCAGGCGATATCGCCCCTTATTTTGTTTCCGTAAAGCGACATACCGGTATCCGCTTCGCTGTCGAAATACGTATATAGCACACCGCATCCGCCTATATAGGCGCGCTTTAACACTTCGGCGGAAAGCGAATCGAGGTCGAGCCGCTTGGCGCATTGCTTAAAGTAGGCGCTAAGCGCCCTGCAAACAACGCCCGCCTCCTTACCGCCGACTTCTCCCGAGAAGGCGGTTTTCGCTTCCTTAATCTCGGCGCGAAGGCTCTTTTTGGCGCCGGTATCCTCCGCCTCACCCGCAAAATACGAGACGTCATAACGACCGCTTAAAATTTGCGACATTTTGAAATCGCCTATCCGTTTTATTATGTTGTGGCGTACAAGCGGGCGGTCGTTTCCGCAGTTTGCGCCGTACCACTGGTTGCCCGAATAAAACCTCGCGTTTATTTTGGTCTGCTCGTAAAGTCCTTTTTCTCCGAGCGCCTCTTTTTGGCTTTTCGCCTTTTCATATTCGCCGAAAACGGCTTCTTTTTTGCTTACCATAGCGTCCTCCTTTATCCGGTCGGGAGCCGGAAACCCGGCTCCCTATTTTCGGTTTTAAGAAACCGTAACTGTGGCGACGTTCGATTCCGCGGCGTCGATACCGTCAACTTTGAGTTTAACAAAGTAATAATACTTACCCGCGGTAAGCGTTGTGGGTATCGTCATGGAAGCCGAAGTCTTGCCCGCTATCTTGACGGCGCCGTTTTTATCGGCGTCTTCCGCTTCGTACCACTGGTACGTAAGCGTGCCGGAAGACGCGCTCGCGGTCACCGACAGACTGCCCGAAATGGAGCCGGCGGTTTTGGAAGCGTCGGCGGGCTGTGCGCTTATGGTAACGGCGGGAGAGATCCACGCCCATACCGCGTCAAGACCGCTCTTGTTTACGAATACGTCGTAATAAATACGGTAATCGAACTTGTAGGCGTCGGCGTCAACGTTCTGTTCGGGTGTGAATATTCTCATCTGCTCGGTCTTCTTTACGAGATGAGCCCCCGATTTCGGACATACGAGCATATACACGCTCTTGGCGTTCGCCGCCGGAGTAAAGCCGCCCGCGGCGGTGTTGTTGAAGGTGTAGGCGGTCTTCATGCGCTCGCTTACGACCGGAATTATCGCCACGCCGTTGAGCGACTGCACGCGCAGGTTTATATCGCCCTGCTTGAAATCGGACACCGTTATCATGCGCGAAATCTCGTTGGAATTCATCAGCTGCGCGTAAATGCGGCTGTCGAGGAAAGCCACAAGCTCCTCGTCGAAGCCGACCTTCGCCCTTACCTCGTTTATGAGAAGCGTGAGCGATTCAAAGGGTTTTGTCACGTTGCCGTCAACCGTGTTTGCTCTGGTTGCGGCAAGTCCCGCGAGCTTTGAAAGCACGTAGGCGTCGCACTCGGGAACAACCTTTGTTCTTACGTATTCGCCGAGAATCTTTCCGGCGAGCGAAGCGATACCCGTTTCGTCCATATCCTCGCGGTCTATCTGAAGCGAGCGGGCGCGGTCCATCGCCATTGTGTAAGACGTGTTGCTTACGGTTATCGCGCCTCTTGTAAAGCCTGTGTCGCGGTCATAGTCCGCAAGGCCCTGGAAATTTATATCGGGGATAATAACGGTTTTAGCACCCACGAATTTGGTAGCGAGTGCGTTATCCGCGAAAAATCCCGTCGCGCTCTTCTGCGCGAACATTTTATCGAGTTCTTCTGAATATCTTTTTGCGTTTTCAAGTGAATTTACCGGCATATTGTTACCTCCTTATTTTTTAACGTCCCCAAAGTCCTTTGAGAAAAGCGTCTTCACCGCTTGCTGCCACGCTTTTCTGCGAGCCTATGCTCGACTGCTCGGCGGTCTGTTCGGCGAGATTTTGCTTTTCTATACTCTTTTTTCTTATAACGCGGTACCGAAGATAAGAATTGAGCAGGTTTTCCCCTTTAAGACGCGCGCTTTCGACTACCGCGCGCGGCAGATCTTCAAGGCTCTTTACCGTCGGGAAATACTCTCTTAATTCTTCAAGTCCGTCGTCGGATTTTTTATTGTTTTCAAGTTCAAGCACGCGGTCGGCGAGCTTTTCGTTGCCGCCACATTCGGCGAGCAGTTCTTCGCGCCGCGTCGCCTCCTGACCCTTTTTAAGACTGTTTATATATTCGGGAACGCTCATTTTTTGTTTGCTTGCAAGGTCACGAAGCGTCGAGAATTCTTCCTCTATCATTTCAAACTTCATTCCCTTTTGCGCCAGTATCGCCGCCTCCCCGGCGGTAAGATTTTTTGTTTCCTTGTTGAATTTTACGGGGATAGTGACCCCGCTTTCGGCGGCGGCTTCGGTTTTGCCGCTCTGCTCCTCGGCAAGATTTCCGTTTATCTCCTCGGTTTCGGTCAAAACGTCGTTTTCTTCCATAATCTGCGCGCGAATCACACCCGTTCTTACGGGCGACCTTCGCGCCCTCCTTTCACGGCTGAATATCGCCGCTGTAACTTAAAAAGTTTTCAAAAAATTTGTTTTGCTCGCTTTTGATTTCGGTAAGCCTCTTTATCGCCTTATGCTTTGACGGGGGATAAAGCCCCACCATAAACCCGGCGAAAAATGTCACTCCGCCGGCGAGCAACGCTGCAGCAATTTCCATTTTTTCTCCTTTTGCCCTACTTGAAATCCGAA